>DYHM01000007.1 GCA_020724125.1 Patescibacteria group bacterium
ATTTACCTCCCCGCTATCATATTATGACGGCGAATATTTAAATATTTATTCTTCTAATTAGCGTTCTTTGATGCAATAATTTAGAATTTTAAACATTCAAATATTTGCCGTCATTTTTTAAAAGAACTAGTGCGTTGAAAATTGAAAATTGATTGAAAATTGATAATTGGAAATTAGAAATTTGTCCTTGTATTTATTTTAAAAATTTTTATATTTTTAATTTGTCATTTTGATTTTTGATTTTTACATTTTGCATTTATTATATTATACCACCTCTTAAAATTTTGTTAATGCCATATTGCGCGTATAACCAAGACCGTCAATTAAATGTTTTTAAGAAATCCCAAATAAAGTTTTTTATCTTCAATAATTATCTCTTTTGGCTGGTCCTTAAAATCTTTCCAATTAGAACAGAATTCAAGCGTTTGAGAATTTGTTTCTTTAAGAATTGTTTCTTTATTTCGAGTCAAAATTTCTTCTAATTGAGAATCGCCTGAAAAATAGATTTTTGGTCTGTTTTGAGGAATAAAACCAGCTTTTTTTCTTAAATCTTGAATTTGACGAATAATTTCTTTAACCATTCCCTCTTCTTTTAATTCCAGGGTAATTTCAGTATCTAATTCCACCTCTTTTTTAATCTTCTCGTCAAAAACTATTTCTTTAACATTAATCTCTTCTTTTATCAATTCTAATAATTCTTTTCCGAACTTGAATCTTAAATCTTTAATCTTTAATCTTGATAGCGGCTGGCGAACCTTAATTCCCGCCCAGGACCTTTCAGTCAAAACCAAGGCAACAATTTTTCTCACTTCATCCATTTCTTTTTCTAACTCTTGATTGATCAATTTTTTATCTGAACAAGGCCAGTCTAATAAATGAACAGATTCCGGCATTTCCTTTCCTCGAACTTTCTGATAATTTTCTTCGGCCCAGAAAGGCATAATGGGAGCTATTAACTTTATTAAATTAAAAATAACATAATAAAGAGTTTCTATTGCTTCTTTTTTTTCCCCCTGACTCCTTGGTTTTTGAAACCTTCTTCTCGACCTTCGAATATACCAAAGGGATAAATCATTTATAAAGAAATCCTCAATCGCTAATGTCGCTGACGCCGCATTAAAATCATCTAATCTTTTTGTCGCTTTTTCAATCAAATTGTTGAGACGAGAAATAATCCACAAATCTAAAATATTTTTTGTTTCTGGTATTTTTTCTTCTTTTGAATATTCTTCATCTGAAACATAAATAGTAAAAAAATCGATAGAATTATAAAGAGTGAGGAGTTTTCTTTTTATTTCATTTGCCGCATTATATCCAAATTTTAAGTTTTCTACTGGATTTTGCCTGGCATACATCCAACGCATTGCATCGGCGCCAATCTTTTCCACTGCCTCGTCAAACCAAATAGCATTACCCTTGGACTTATGCATCTCTTCGTCTTTTTCATCATGAACCAAAGCATGACCAAAAATTGTTTTCACGGGATTTGTATTCTCTAAAACCGCGCTCATTACAATGAGAGAATAAAACCAATTTTTAAACTGACCAGGAAAGGATTCGCAAATAAAGTCAGATGGAAACCACTTTTGCCAATATTCTCTATCAGTAAAATAACCCATTGTGGAAAAAGAAACAATACCGGCATCTAACCAGGGATTTCCCACATCCGGAATTCGAGAGATCGCTTGGCCGCATTTTGAACATTTAATTTTTACCTCATCTGCGTGGGGTCGATGAGGAGAATGACCTTCAAATTTTTCCCAACCCGCCACTGCTTTTTCTTTTAATTCTTCTTTTGAACCAATCACCTCAAAATTTTTACATTGTTCGCATTCATAAATCGGCAGAGTCAAACCCCAATATCGTTTTTTTGAAATTAACCAGTCCCGCATATTTTTTAACCAATCCAATTCTCTTTCTAAACCAAATGAAGGAATCCATCTAATTTTCTTTGCAATTTCCATTAAGGGTTCTCTTAATTTTTCCATCGCTATATACCACTCATCCACCAAACGGAAAATTAATTCTGATTTACAACGCCAACAGAATGGATAACGATGACTATAATCTTCAATTTTAAAAACCAGATGTTTTTGGGTTAAATTTTCAAAAATAATCTCATTAATCTTGGTTACTGATTTGCCTGTTAAATTTCCAAATCCCTCTTTATATTTTCCCTCATCGTCAACCGGATCAATAACCGGCAAATTCAGTTCTTTGCTTAATTTAAAATCTTCCTGACCGCAACCCGGGGCAATATGAACAATACCTGTTCCTTCTTCTTCTGAAATATCTTTCCATAAAATAACTGAATGCTCGTAATCTTTAAGCGATTGTTGAACTATTGAGAGTTCATTAAATATGCCTTGATATTTCAAATCCTGCAATTCTTTGCCAAAAAATTCTTTAATTATTTTTCCGCTTGGAACTAAATCAGCCCTTTTCTTTAAAACAATAAAAATTTCTCCTTTTTGATCTTGAATTTCCACATAGACCAGTTCTGGATGAACCGCCAGACTAACATTGGCTGGTAATGTCCAGGGCGTTGTAGTCCAAACAAGAAAAAAGGTATTCTCTTCGCCCAAAACCGGAATTTTAAGAAAGATTGCCTTATGGGCGACTTCTTGATATTCTTCGCTTAAAATTTCATGTTGAGAAATTGCCGCGCCGCAGCGCCAACACCAGGGCACCACGTCTCTGCCTTTGTATAAATATCCTTTTTCCTGACATTTTTTAAGGAATGCCCAAATAGCGTAGTTGTTTTCATCGGACATTGTATAGTAAGAATTACCTAAGGCGTTTTTCCAGTCGCCCCAATCCATCCATTGTCCCAGACGAATTGACTGTCTTGTCTGAATTTTAGAATATTTTTTCACTCGCTCTTTGCATTTTTCTATAAATTTTTCAATACTATAATTTTCAATATCCTTTTTTGTATTAAAACCAAGTTCTTTTTCTACCTCCACCTCGACCCATAGCCCCTGACAATCAAAACCATTCTGAAATCTTTGGTCGAAACCCTGCATTGCTTTGTATCTCTGAAACAAATCTTTGTAAGTTCGACCCCAAGCATGATGAACCCCCATCGGGTTATTGGCCGTAATCGGTCCATCTAAAAAAGACCATCGTTTCTTGCCCCGATTCTTATTTTGAAGTTTCTTAAAAATCTTATTTTTCTGCCAGAATTTCAATACTTTTTCTTCTATTTTAGGCAAATCAAGATTCATATTTTAGAAAATTATTTGATAATAATTTTACCTTATAGGCGTAATTTTTGCAACTTATTTGAAAATATGGTTTGACTCCTGATTTTTGAATTGATAAAATAAAAACAATATTGATAGAATAAAAACAATTATAAAAAATTGAAAATTAATCTTTATTATGGCTAAAAATTATGGCTAAAACCTACGATCCTAAAAAAACAGAAAAGAAAATTTATGCTCTTTGGGAAAAGAGTGGTTTTTTTAATCCGGATAAATTAGCCAAAAGTTATAAAAAATCTTTTACCATTTTTCTTCCTCCTCCCAATATCACAGGCGAGCTTCATATGGGCCATGCCCTGAATGCCGCTATTCAAGATATTTTGATTCGCTGGAAAAAAATTCAAGGATATAAAGCTCTTTGGCTCCCAGGCATTGATCATGCCGGCATTGCCACTCAAAATGTCGTAGAAAAACAATTAAAAAAGCAGGGAATATCGCGTTTTGATTTGGGCCGGGAAAAATTTTTAGAAAAGGTTTGGCAATGGAAAAAAAAATACGGAAACATTATTCTGGAACAATTTAAAAAATTAGGATGTTCTTTGGATTGGTCAAGAACCGCTTTTACCATGGACAAAGATTATTATCAAGCGGTGATAAAGGCTTTTTTACATTATTACGAGAAGGGTTGGATTTATCAAGGAAAACGAGTGGTGAATTGGTGCTCCCGCTGTCAAACAAGTCTTTCTGATCTTGAACTTGAATATAAGAAAGAAAAAGGTCATTTGTGGTATATTAAATATCCTCTGGTTCAAAAATCCAAATTCCAAAATCCAAATTCCAAACAAAATCCAAATTACAAATTACAAATTCCAAGATTTATTGCCGTGGCAACAACGAGGCCAGAAACGATGTTGGGAGATACAGCAGTGGCAGTGAATCCCAATGATGAGAGATATAAAAAACTGGTTGGTCAAAAGGTTATTTTACCATTAACAAAGAGAGAAGTTCCGATTATTGCTGATAAATTAGTTGATCCAAAATTTGGAACCGGAGCAGTTAAGGTGACCCCGGCTCATAGTTTGATTGACTATGAAATTTCCTTAAAACACGATTTGTTGTTTCTTCAAGTAATTGATGGGCAAGGAAGAATAATGCCGCCAGCTCCTTTTATCTATCAGGGATTAAGAATATTTGACGCTCGGAAAAAAATTCTTGGAGATTTAGAAAAATTAGGTCTTTTAGAAAAAATTGAGGACTATGATTTATCTTTGCCAAAATGTTATCGTTGCGAAACAATTGTTGAATTGATTCCTTCTGAACAATGGTTTTTAAAAATGAATGAATTGGCAAGGGTTGCAATTAACGCGGTTAAACAAGGAAAAGTGAAATTTTATCCAAAAAATTTTGAAAAAGGTTATTTTGGCTGGCTTTCTAATGTTAGAGACTGGTGTCTTTCTCGGCAGATTTGGTGGGGACATCAACTTCCTGTTTTTTACTGCGGCAAAAAACAGGAAGAAATCAGAAATCAGAAATCAGAAATCAGAAATAACAACAATAGAAATTTCGTTGTCGTCTTGAAAAAACCAAAGAAATGCCCTTTCTGCAAAGAATGTTCAATGAAACAGTCGGAAGAAGTTCTAGACACTTGGTTTTCTTCTGCTCTTTGGCCCCTTGCTTCTCTGGGTTGGCCGAAAAAAACAAGGGACTTAAAAAATTTTTATCCTTCCAATATTTTATCTACCGCCCGCGATATTATTAATTTATGGGCAGCCCGAATGATTTTTTCCGGGATAGAATTTATGAAAAAACCTCCCTTTAAAAATGTTTATGTTCATCCCACTGTTGTAACAAAAGAAGGAAAAAGAATGTCAAAATCCTTAGGCACAGGCGTTGATCCTCTAAATCTTGTTGAAAAATATGGGGCTGATGCCGTAAGATTCGGCATCTCTTATCAGATTATGGGAAGCCAGGACATAAGATTTACAGAAGACAATATAATAATGGGAAAAAAGTTTTGCAATAAAATATGGAATGCGGCCCGATTTGTATTATTACAAATCGGAAAATTCAAAATTTCACCCGGCCAAGTTTTCTTTGAAAATTTGGCCGGGCAAGTAAATCAAAAATCAAAACTGCAATTAACCGCGGCGGATAAGAAAATTCTCAAAGCATTAGACAAAACCATAAAATCAATTAATAAGGATTTAGAAAATTTTCGTTTTGGCCAGGCAACCCATACTCTTTATAATTTTTTTTGGCATGATTTTTGCGATATCTATATTGAAAAATCTAAAAATCAACTATCCGGCAATAATAAGAGGAAAAGTCAAACACAAAAAGTTTTAATTTATACTTTATTAACTTTTTTGAAACTCCTTCATCCTTTTATGCCTTTTATCACCGAAGAAATTTATCAAAAATTACCAAAGAAAAATAAAAAAGCCCTTATAATGATTGAGAGTTGGCCCAGTTAAGAAATTTTCAAAAAATGAGCGAGGTTTTACTCATCTCTTTTAGTTAAATTTATCTCCCGTGTTTTAGCATTCCGTTTGGCATTTCGTTGGAATTTTTGTCCCGAGAAAAAATCATATTAAAATTTAGGAATTTTAAATGTTTTACGGTCGCGAAACTCACGTTGCTTCCCGACATTGTACTGAGTCACTGGTCTATAATACCCCACCACCCTCGAATATACCTCGCAGGGTTGCTTGATTGTACATTTTGGACACTCAAAATGTTCTCCGGCTAAATAGCCATGGCCGGGACAAACCGAAAAAGTGGGCGTCAAGGTAATATAAGGTAGTTTGAAATTTTCAAAAACCTTTTTAATTAAATTTTTTGTTGTTTGAACGCCAGAAATTCTTTCTCCTAAAAAGAGATGCAAAACAGTGCCTCCGTTATATTTACATTGTAATTCGTCTTGTAATTTTAACGCTTCAAAAATGTCATCGGTGTAATTAACGGGCAATTGACTGCTATTCGTATAATATGACGTTTGTTTTGTGCCGGCGGTAATAATGTCGGGATACTTTTCTTTGTCTTTTAAACATAAACGATAGCTCATTGATTCGCCTGGCGCTGCTTCTAAATTATACAAATTTCCTGTTTCGTTTTGATATTTTACCAATCTTTCCCTTACAAAATCTAAAACTTCCAAAGCAAGTCTTTTTCCATTTTTTGAAGCAATGGTTTCGCCAATAAAATTCAACGATGCTTCATTCATTCCAACCAAGCCAATGGTGGAAAAATGGTTAGTGTAATATTGACCCATCATTTCTTTCACTCCTTGAAGATAAAATTTTGAAAAAGGATATAAACCTTTTTCAATGTAATATTCAATCGTTTTTCTTTTAATTTCCAAACTTTCTTTTGCCAAATCCATTATTTTTGTTAATCTCTCAAAAAATTCTTTTTTTGTTTTGGATAAATAACCAATTCGCGGCAAATTAATGGTAACCACGCCCGTACTTCCAGTATTGCTTCCGCTGCCAAATAATCCTCCGCCGCCTCGGTTATGAAGTTCAGTCAAGTCAAGACGAAGCCGGCAACAATTAAAAGAAATTTGCCCCAAAGAATGAACGAAAAGATGATTTTTTTGGAGTTCTATATCATAGAATTCTTTTAATGTTTTATAGTTCTTTTGTTGGTAAAACCTCACTCTTGTTAAATAAATATCACTATTTTTAATTTTCAAACTTTCTTGCGTATGAGCATTATATTTTTCCAAGGTATCAAATCCAACCATCCTTGATTTTATAAGACCAGGAACTTTAGTGGTAGAAATTGCCATCCAACCAGGAACTCTTTCGGCTAAAATAGGATTATTTGTCCACCCATTTTTTTCCTTTATTTTTGACTTATCGCGCTGTAAATAAATTCTTTGACTTCTTTTTCTTAATTTATAAGTAACTGGCTGGCCAATTAACGAAAAAAGTAAAATTAAATCTCGGGATAATTCTAAATCGTTCAAATGAATCTCTTTTTTTTCTTCATATCCATCCACCTTAAAATAGAAATCAAGAAAATTTTTAATAACCGAAAGGGGACTATTAAATAAAATTTGAGGAAGTTTTCCGTATTTTTTAAAACCAGCGTTATATAACTTTCTTGAGATTTCAGTATTATAAACATAAAGATAATAGGTATTATAACGCGGATCTTGTTTCTCTTTGCCCTTTAAACCAAAAATTTTTTTAATTAAGGATTTAATTAAATTCAAATTTTTCAAATCACCGGTTTTGAAACTAAATTGTAATCCCCTTGGCTCCCCGAAATGAGTATATCCTTTTCTGTTTTCAAAGAGAAAATTTCCATCAGCTATAAAATAACCAAGTATCTTAGCCAAATCTTCAGATAAAACAATATCTTCAATTTTTTGATATTTTTTTGAAAAAATATTCTCTGCTTTCTTGACGGTAAAAAGATAATCTCCTTTTTGAATATCTTTTGCAAATTTCATCCTGATTCCTTCTGGAGTATAAATTGCCATCGGATGTTTTAATGAAAATTCAGCGCTTTTTCCATCCTCAGTAATAATTTCTATCGCCTTAGAATCTAAAATCTTCAAAAATCTCTTTACTGACGACCATTCTAATTTCAAAGTTTTTGGATTTAATGATAAAACTTCTAAATTTCCTTCTTTCTTGCAATCAGACCAACCTTCTTTGTCAAAATCATTTGCTTTATAATTTTCAGCCACTTCTCTAATAGACATTCTTTTTATCTTTTTAGAATTCCTAATCAAAATTTCTTCTTTCCCGGATAAACACATACTCCGTGTCTCTTCTGGCTTCATGTTTGAATGTATGTAATTGGCGAAATAATTTATTCCATATTTCGCCGAGGCCTCAAAAATTAAATCAAAAGCGGAATCTTCCCAATTAAAATCTTTGGTGATATTTATTGTGGGAATCGGAAAATGAAAAGGTCTTCCTTTGGCGTCCCCCTCTATGTATATTTCATAGAGGGCTTTATTAAAAATTTTCATTTCGTCTTCAAATTCTCCATAAATTTCTTTCTGGGATTTTCCTCCAATAATTACCGGTTGTTTTGCAAAAACAGGCGATGGTTTCAAATCTAAGGTAATATTTGAAAAAGGATTTTGAAATCCCACCCGAGTCGGCGTTGCCATATTAAACAAAAATTCTTGAAGAGATTGCTTCACTTCTTGATAATTCAAATTGTCATAACGGATAAAAGGCGCCAAAAGAGTGTCAAAGTTTGAAAAAGCGATCGCGCCAGCCACTTCTCCCTGGATTGTAAAAAGAAAATTTATTATTTGACCCAAAACGCTCCTAAAATGTTTTGCTGGTTTTGATTCTATTTTTCCATAAACCCCGCCAAATCCTTTTAATAAAAGATCATAAAGATCCCAGCCCGAACAATAAACCCCGAGCGTGTCTAAATTATGCAAATGTAAATCTCCTGATTGATATGCCTCTCGAATTTCCTTTGGATAGATTTTATTTAGCCAATATTTTTTTATAATATAAGAAATGCTATAATGATTTAACCCTTGGAGAGAAAAAGCCATATTAGCGTTTTCTTGAATTTCCCAATCAAATTGCTCTAAGTATTGATCTACTCTTTCTATGGACTCTTCGGTCGCCCTGACTGCTTCCCTAATTTTTCTTCTTTGTTCTCTATATAAAATATAGGACTTGGCGGTTTCAACTAAATCTTCCAATATTAAAACTTCTTCAACGATGTCCTGAACTTGTTCCACGCTCGGAATTTCTTCTTTTTTAAATCTTTGATTTAAAATTTCAATTACTTTAGCGGTTAATTTCTTTGACTTTTTGCCGTCACCCTGGTTGGTTGCCGTTAAAGCTTTAAAAATTGCCTTTGCAATTTTTTGATGTTTAAAAGGAACAATCCTATTATCTCTTTTTTTAATTTTTAAAGGATGATTAGCAGTTTTAGATTTAGCCATTTTTTTGTTTTTCTTTTTTAATTAAATTAAGTAATTTCCTGACTAATTCCTTAGGGTTTTTATCGTAAACAATTTTCTTTTTTGGTCGATAACCTCTTTTTAAAATTTCTTTAATAAAATCGGCAATGCCGCCTGTTTCTTCTAAAATACCAATTGGCATATGATTTTCAAAAGCAATGGTAAACTCATTTAAAGTTCCGGTCCGGCCGCAAGCAATAATAACACCATCAGCCGCTTTGGTTAAAATTAAATTTCGACCCACATAATCAAAACCAGTATAAACAATCAAATCAAACTGATCGGTTGGCAGCCGATAAACTTTTTCATGTTCTCTTTTAGAACTGGCTGGCGAAAATCCAATACTAATACTGTTTTTGATTTCCTTGCATCCCTGAGCCGCGCAATAAGGAACGCCCGTAGTGGCGCCAGTAAGTAAAATACAATTTTGTTTGGCAACCTCTTGGCCAATCTCCTTGGCTAATTCTTTTATCTTGGGACAACAGGGTGAAACTTCGGCTGCGCCGGAAACACAAATTTTTATTTTTTCTTTTAAAGTCATATAAATGAATTACGATTATTTTACCCCTTAAATTTCTTTAACACAACCTCATTTTTAAATTAAGTGTGGAAAACCAATCTGCTTTTTTGACTGGAAGAAGAATTGGTGTAAAAAAAGTAAAAAAAACATTTCAACATTCTTAAGAATGTTGAAATGTTTAAAAATCAGCGGACGAAGGAAAGATAAACGAAACGATGGACTTATTTCTTCCGCTAAATTTATATTTGACTATCTTTTTGAATAAAGATGTTGTTTAATAATATTTTGAGGTGTTTTTATAATTTTTCCCTTTTAAAAACCTTATAAATAAAGGGTTTATAGGGTATCAATTTGCTAAAATTCACAAAAAACTTTGTTAAACAACATCTTTAATAAATTAGATTTGCACTATTTATAAAATAAAATACCAACCTTCAGTATTCTTCAGGTTGGCATAATAGATTTTAATTTTACTGGTTGGTGTTTTTCTTTAGAACTCATCCTTATAAATTATCATATAACTGATAATTTCGATGAGAAAAAATAGAAAAATTACTGTTATCGGGATCCAATTATTGGCCCAGAACCAACCATACGCACAGAGGTCGAAGTATCCTAATCTGTCTCGTAGGTCATTTAATGCTACTTGGTATGCAACATCAGACGGATCAATCTTTTCCTTGACAGCAATAAGGTCTTCATTTATCTTTATTACCCTTCCATAGATAAGCTTCATGTTATTGTGTGGAGTTTTGAAGATCACTGTCGCATGACCTTCGGTCATTCCATTTTTCTCCATACCGGTTATTAATTGATCCATAAAGCGGCTCATATCTTTAATATTTGTTGCTGTCCGAGCATTTTCTAATATTTTTTCAATTCCTCTATGGAAAAAGAAACCGTATATGTGACACGCAAAAAAAAATAGAATACTTACGAAAGTTAGGACTATCCCCGCTTCTTGAATTTTTGATCTCGTTGATCTCATTTTATCACCTCCTTTTTAAAGTTTATTCCTTATTAAGTTTTTAAACTACTTATTATAGTTAGTTAAGCGCTTTTTAAAAATTTGTCAAGCGTTTTGGCAACTAATTGAGGATTAGCTCTGCCCTTTGAAATTGCCATTACTTGACCAATGAGAAATTGTAAAGCGTTTTGTTTGCCTGCTTTGTAATTTTCAACTGCTTTGGGGTTTTTGAAAATAACATTTTTGACAATTTTTTCTATTTCATTCTCATCAATTATTTGACTTAATCCTTTTTCTTCAATAATCCGAGACGGTTTAGCATTGGTCTGAAACATTTCTTCCAAAACAATTTTAGCGATTTTTGATGAAATTTTTCCTTGATAAATTAAGGTAATAAATTCAGCGAAGTTTTCCTGACTGATTAAAAAATCTTTTTCGCTTATGAATCCATCTTTTAACAACCCCTGAACATCGGTAATTAAATAATTTGAACAAATCCTTATTAATTCAAAAAATTCATCTTTTTTAATTTCTTTTTTTTCTTCCCTTTTTCTTTTATTTAAAAGTTCTGAGACCGCTTTTTCAAAATAATCGCCAAGATTTTTATTTTGAACAAAAACTTCAATTTCTTTATCTCTTAATTGATATTCTCTTTTAAATCGGTCGCGTTTTTGTTGGGGAAGTTCAGGCATAATAAACCCGCCTAAATCTAACAACGTTAGATTTAGGGCTGGCAGGTCCGGTTCCGGGAAATAACGATAATCCTGAGCTTCTTCTTTTTCTCTTTGACTTATTGTTATCTCCTTATTTTCATCCCAGCCTCGCGTTTCTTGGATAATCTTTTTACCAGATTTTAAAAGTTCTGTTTGTCTTTCAATTTCATATCTAATGGCTTTCTCAACTGCCCGAAATGAATTTAAATTCTTAATTTCTACCTTAGTTCCAAGTTTTGAATTTGAGGTTTGGGATTTAGAATTTGCTTCGGATTTCGGATTTAGAACTTGAGATTTGTCTTGAAGCGAGACATTCACCTCAACCCGAAACTCTCCCTTTTCCATATTAACATCTGAAACATTTAGATATTTCAAAATAAGATGGAATTCTTCGGCAAATTTTCGAGCCTCTTCGGGCGAAGTTATATCTGGTTCGGTCACTAACTCCATTAAAGGAACTCCGGCTCGATTAAAATCAATTAAAGAATAATCTTTCTCGTGAATTAATCTTCCGGTGTCTTCTTCTAAATGCACTCTTCGGATTCGTATTTTTTTGAATTTTGAAAATTGGGATTTGGAGTTTGCTTGCCCGCCTAAATTTTGCTTCGCAAAATTTAGGCGGGCAAAAATTTGGGCGGATGAAGATTCAGAATTTAGGATTTGGGATTTTTTAACATTAATATTATTATCAAAACCCGAAATTCCTAAATATCCTTCTATGCACAATGGTTCATCATACTGGGATATTTGGTATCCCTTAGGCAGGTCTGGATAAAAATAATTTTTTCGGTCAAATTTTGAAAATTCGGGAATTCGACAATTTAAAGCCAAACCGGTTTTTATTACTTTTTTTATCGCTTCTTCGTTTATTACTGGAAGCGTTCCTGGTTGACCAATACATATCGGGCAAATATTTACATTAAACCGAGATTCATTAGAATCATTAAGACAGCCGCAAAACATCTTACTTTTAGTATTCAGTTCAATATGTATCTCTAATCCAATTATTGGTTGGTATGATTTTTTCATTTTTTAATAAAAGATTCATTAAACATCCTTTTTAAACATCTTTTTTAAACATCTTTTTTTAAAAAATCCTGATTTGATTTTTCCGCCGCGCCCCGCCTAAATTTTGCTTTGCAAAATTTAGGCGAGTGAATGAAAAAAGGAATTTTTGCCCGCTCGCCGAAAAACAATAAAACCCCAACTACCCCAAGGCGCCGGGGTTTTAAAAACAATTAAAAATTTGGAAAACAATTAAAAATTTGAAATTCTTATTTACAACTTTCCTCTAACCATTTGTAGATATCAAAAAAATCTTCTACTGAATTAACTAATCCTGTTTTATACTTTTTAAATTTTGGTATTTTATTGTCTTTTATGTGCTTTATAGAAAAATCACACTTATAAATTCCGCTTTCTCGTCTATGTATTTTTTTCCAAATAATATCTTTTTTACATACAGCAGTAAGATATACTTCATTTGGAGCAACATCTATAAATAATATACTGTCAAAATCCCTTTGGGGGTGCAAATTTTCGTGCTGAAATAATCCCGAACCGATTGTAATAGTGGCAAGTTTTGTTTCTATTTTTAAACCATTAGAAATAAAATCCCAACCCTTTACTGCTCCCGTGATACTTGCGTCATATTCAATTTTACACTTAAATTTCTTTAAAATCTCAACTGTTATTTCTTCCCCAAGTTATCCCCCTTCGTCAATCGTTAAAAATTGAACATCTTTATATAAACTATCGTTTAATCAAACACCTGCGGCGGTTTCCTCATCCTTATTTCCGCGACTTTTTTAAGAATTATGTCTGATATTTTCATATTAAACTTAAATGTTTATCAAAATAACCTGCTTTTACGACTATTTCTTTAATTAAACTGGTCCTTAAATTTAATGCGGAATTGGTTGAAAGAAATGATGCCTTTTTCCAATCAGTATTGAAAAGAAGTTCCTTAATTTCTTTTTTGTTCCGCTTTATAACCACTCCATATCCTCGTTCATTCGGTAAATCGTAAAAGGATTTATACGCTTTCATTCCCGTAAAAGTCGTTGAAGGCAAATACACATCGCATTTTCCTATCATATCTTTATTTCTTGTATTTGCGGGCAAACCGCCATCTGATAAAGAATACACATCAATAAAACCATTGCAAGTCTTTGGCGATTTTATTCTTATTTTATTGATGTTAATTTTGGTCCAAACCTGAAAAACTGTATTTATTTTGATATCCGTTCCGTCTGGATGCATAAATGAATCTGACGGTAAGTGTTCGTTATGTGCTAACCTGTATCCTAATACTCTTTTTCCCGCCACCCCTTTTCCATCACTATAAAAAAGTTGAGGCAAAATAAAAGCCGCCATATCGGCATAGGGGTAAGATTTGTTTATAAATTGAAGCGCTAAATTACCCCTTAAACCAAATGGTGGATTTCCAATTACAATATATTTTTTCTTTATATTTTTAGGATGCCATTTGAGATAATCGGCCTTGATGATTCCTTTATTATCTATTCCTGAAAATTTTTTTGGTTCTATGTCAATTCCTATTCTGCGATTTTTTGGCAAAATTTGGTAAAAACAACCACAACCAGCAGCTGGTTCAATAAAAGTGTATTTACTTAAATTAACTTCAAGGTTGTTTGCGACTTCTTGAAATTTTTTGAAACAATATTCAGCCACCTTTGGTTTTGTATAAAATTGGTCTTTTAATTTATACATACTTAGGAATTTGCTTTATTAAAGATGACGTAATAAGGTTTTCCGCAAATCTCGGTTCTTTTCAGCGCAATTTTATTAGTAAAATTAACACGAAATTGCCATAATTTTTATTACGCGCTAAATTTAGTATACCAAATTTCAAAGGTAAATATAATTTAAATTTTTAATTTCTTTTCAGCGAAACAGAAAAACGGGTTAAAATCAAGTCGGGGTTGGTTCTCTGTAAAATAAGTTAAAATAAGTTCGGACTTTAACCAAAACACATTGTCAATGTTTTATTTTGAGTATTTTCAAAAATACTTACTTAATATACTTTTTATCATTCTTCTTCCAGCCACGTTTAAATTTTTCTAAAGAAAAATTTAAACGTGGCGGTGTCTTTTGGACGAAGTTAGAACTTTCTTTGAACAAAATTCCGACACTGAGATTTGATTGTCGCCCTGCGGACGACAATCCCGCCCAGCGTTTCCGCCCGCCTCCGCTTCGCTACGGCGACCAAAACAGAAAAATTTTCTAAACATTTTTTTAATCACCCCCTCGCAACCCCGCCCTCTAAGCCAAATTCAATCTCTGCTTTAATCCGCGCCAAGCACTGCCAA
>DYHM01000083.1 GCA_020724125.1 Patescibacteria group bacterium
GTTTTATAAGGGCTTTTGGTTTTTGCCGAATATGTTTTAGGGAATTTGCTAATCGTGGCGAAATCCCCGGCGTAAAAAAAGCAAGTTGGTAGATTCCATCGCTGCCGCGCGGTTAAATTCAAAGACCAAAAACCAAAAACAAAAAATCAAAACCACGGACCAAAAACCAAAAAATTCAAAACTCAAAAATCAAATAATTTTGAATTTTTAATTTTTAAATTTTAATATTATGGATCCAATCGCGGATATGTTAACAAGAATAAGGAATGCCCAAGCTGTTGGTCATCAAACAATAAACATTCCCTTTTCGGTTCTAAAATCAAAATTAGCCCAGATTTTAGTTAAGGAAAATTTTATTATTGACTTTAAAAAAATGAAAAGATTTAAACAAAAATTCTTAAGAATTTGTTTAAAATATAATGACCAAAACGCGCCGGCTATTTCCGGCCTGAAACGAATCTCTAAGCCTGGCAGAAGGATATATAAGAAAGCGCCTGAAATAAGAAAAGTTAAAGGTGGTTATGGATTAGCTATAATTTCCACTCCCAAGGGATTAATGACTGACCGGGAAGCAAGAAAAGAAAAAACAGGCGGAGAGGTAATTTGTGAAATTTGGTAATCTTAAAATAAGTGAAATTTTATGATTGATTTTCAAAATTTAAAATTTTTTAGTCCATCTAAATTAAACCTTACTTTCCGGGAAGTAATTAAGGAAGTTTTTGATTATTTAGCCGAGACCCCGGACCGCTTATATGAAATTGTGGTGGGTTGCGATTCTGCCTCCGGACAGATGCCTATTTTTCCTGTTGCTTTAGTTGTTTTGCGAAAAGGCGAAGGCGGAAGATTTTTTTTAACAAGAATTAACTATTTCGTTTTTTCTAAAAAGAAATTTTTTAATCTTCAAGAAAGAATTTTGACCGAAGTATATTTGTCTTGCGAATTAGCCTTAAAATTTAGAGAGGTCTTTCAAGAAGAAATTAAAAAAAATCAGATTTCTTTAAATTATCAATTTCAATACATTCATGCCGATATTGGCCAAAACGGACAAACCAGGGATATGATAAAAGAAGTAGCGGGGTTGATAAAAAGCAATGGTTTTGAAGCCAAAATAAAACCCGAATCTTTTGCCGCTTCAGTGGTTGCCGACCGATTTACTTAGGCCTTGATTTAAAGGAAATTAATGGAAAGTAATTTCATTTAAGGAAAAAAGACATAAAATGTTGGAAGAGTTAAGAGATAAAAAAATATTGATTTTGGGATTTAGCAGAGAGGGGAAAGCCACCCTTTCTTTTTTAAGAAAACTATTTCCAGAAAAAATTTTAGGAATAGCCGACCAATCGGCTGTTTTTCACGTTCGTGAAAAACAGCCGATTGAAAAAGAGAAAAAAATAAAATGGCATTTTGGAAAAAACTATCTAAAAGCAATAAAAGATTACGATGTTATTATTAAATCGCCTGGCATCCCGATTCACTTACCAGAGATTGAAAAACTATATCAGAAAGAGAAATCTTCTTTGGTTAAGGTCGCTATAAAACAAAAAATTACTTCCCAAGCAGAAATTTTTTTAAATAATTGTCCCGGGAAAATTATAGGCATCACCGGCACAAAAGGAAAAGGAACAGTTGCTTCTTTAATTTATGAAATTTTAAAAAATGGAGGAATAAGAACTCATTTAATCGGTAATATAGAAAAACCAGTTCTGCGCTTTTTGACTTCTGCTGCCCCGAGGGACGTTTATGTCTATGAAATTTCTTCTCATCAGTTGTATAAACTCAAAAAATCGCCCTATATTGCCGTTCTTTTAAACATTTACCCCGACCATTTAGATTTTTTTAAGAATTTCAAAGAATATATTGAAACAAAAGCCAATATCTGTCGCTATCAAAAAAAAGATGATTATTTAATTTATTGTTCAAAAAATAAAATTACAGCTAAAATTGTCCAAGAATCAAAAGCCAAGAAAATCGCTTTTGACAGAAAAAGATATAAATTTCTTTCAGGACTTCAAAATAAAATTCCTCTTTTAGGGAAGGTTAATTTAGAAAACATAAAAGCAGCCATTGCGGCGGCAAAATTATTTTCTATTCCTGAAGAAAAAATTATTGAAGCAATTAAGAGTTTTAAACCCCTACCTCATCGGCTTGAATATGTGGGCGCTTATCAAAAGATAAAATTTTACAATGATTCGATCGCCACTGTTCCTGAAGCAACTATTGCTGGTCTTGATGCCTTAGGGGATGAAGTTGAAACAATTTTTCTGGGCGGTTCGAGCAAGAATTTAGATTTCAAAAATTTAGCCAAAAGAATTTTAAAAAGCAAAATTAAAAATCTAATTTTATTTTCTCCAACAGGCAAAGAAATTTTAGAAGAAATTTCCAAGATTAAAAAATCAAATCAATTAAAATATTTTTTTATTGATAATATGAAAAAAGGGGTAGAATTAGCTTATCAGCATACTAATCCCGAGAAAATTTGTCTTTTATCTTGCGCTTCGGCAAGTTTTGGTTTGTTTAATGATTACAAAGAAAGAGGAAAAATGTTTAAAAAATGGGTTCGTAAATTAGGTTCAAATTGAAGTTGAAATTGCAAAAATTTAAAGTAAAATAAATTTATTCCGGCGTGGCGCAATGGTAGCGCGAGGGCCTGTTAAGCCCCAGGTTGTAGGTTCGAATCCTACCGCCGGAGC
>DYHM01000084.1 GCA_020724125.1 Patescibacteria group bacterium
ATTGAAAATTGAAAATTTAATTATTTTTTACATTCCTTCTTCTTTTAATTTTTCTAATAATTCTTTTTGTTTTTTAGTCAGATTCTTAGGTATTTTCATTTCCAACTGAATATACAAATTTCCTTTTCCATGGTCGGAAAAATGGGGAATCCCTTCTTGAGAAATTTTGAAGATTTTTTTTAAAGAGGCGCCAGCTGGAATTTCTAAAACCCCTTTTCTTCTCCCTAAAAAAGGAATTTCTATTTTACCTCCTAAAATTAGTTGAGAAAAAGGAATTAACAGGGTTAGATAAAGGTCATCCCCTTTCCGTTGAAAAAGGGAATGAGGTTGAACAAAAATTCGAACATATAAATTACCCGATTTTCCGCCTCGTCTTCCCGCGTCTCCTTTACCGGTAAATTTTAAGACCTGACCAGAATCTACTCCTTTTGGTATTTCAAGTTCTATTAGTTCCTCTCCGTTAATTCTTCCTTCGCCTCGACAAACATTACAGGGCTTTTCGGGAATTCTGCCCTCGCCATTGCATTCGGGGCAAATAATATCGCGGGTAATTGTTCCTAAAAATGTCTTTTTCATTTGAGGAACCCAACCAACCCCGCGGCAACTAAAACATTCTTTAACAGAACTTCCTGGTTCTCCTCCTAATCCTTTACATCTTAAACAAATTATTTTTTTAAAAATATTAATCTTTTTTTTAATATCAGTTAAAACATCTTCTAATTCTATTTTTATTCCTATTTCCATATCTTGACCCTGGCGAAGGTCTTTTTTTCTACTTTCCTGGGTAAAACTGAAAAAATCGTCAATTAAATCTTCAAGGTCGAAAGAACCAAAATCAAAGCCAAATCCTTTTCCTGGACCGCCCCAAAAATCCTCAGTCCTAAACCCCTGATCAAAACCTCCTTCTCTCCCGCCTTCAAAAACACGACCGAACCTGTCATATTGAGCCCTTTTCTCTTTATTTCCTAAAACCTGATAGGCCTCGTTTATTTCTTTAAATTTTTTTTCATTTCCTCCTTTTTTGTCCGGATGATATTTATGGGCTAACTTGCGATACGCCCTTTTTATTTCTTCCAATGAAGCGCTTTTATCTACTTCTAATACTTGATAATAATCTTTCATATTTTTAATTTAAAATTTTAAATTTATTTTAATAGGTTTAATTATAAAAATCAACCTTTCGTATTGAGTTATCTTAAATATAAGCGGGTTCCTGTTAAAAATTTTACAAACAAATTTAATCCTAAAAAATAAACGCCATGAGCGGTTCCGTCGCGATCGACGCCTGCCCCGCATAATCGCGGAACGATTTGGCGGGGACAATTTTCCGCCTACGGCCTTCTGGCTACGGCGGGACAAGCAAGTTTTTCGCGGCGGGCGGTAGTCCGCTAACAAAATCTTACTGATTTTGTTCTTTGACAGAACGTAATAAATTTACTATCGCAAATTTAAACGTTCTAACCACGTTTAAATTTTTCTTTAGAAAAATTTATTACGTGGCGGCAAATTCTTTTTCTTCATCAATTTTGTAGATTAAACCAATAACTGCTCCGTAGATTATAAATTCTAATAGACCTTCTAAGATGAAATAAATAACTGCTTTGCCGGCAATATTAAAAAAGGAATATACAGAGAACATAGAAATTAAAACTACTAACGGATAGATTAGTAAGCCATAGATTATTCCTTTTTTTACTCCTGTTTTTGGAATGCTTTTATATAAAATTGCATACAAGACTACTAAATATATTGCAAGAATCGTATTTACTGTGATTATAAAAATTAACCACCACGGCGAGAATGAACTAAGGGGCACTTGAGGCGTCCATCTCCAAATATTTACTGGTTCTAACTCAAAAACCCAACTAAACAATTTATAACTTGGCAATGCTATAACAAAACTTAATATATCAACGACAAGTCCCGCAATAAGTATTTTTTTGATATGCATAATTTTACTTTTGCCTTTTTATAAACATCGAGGTTTTCAAAATCAAACATTGTAGTTTGCGTGAGTAATTTGTATTTTGGGAGCAAATTTTCGCTTTTAACTTTCGGGATTAATCTTTTATCCAAAATACTAACTGCAAATTACTCATTACGGCAAATTTTCGCTTCGCGAAAATTTGCCGGCGGTGGGACTGGGATTCGAACCCAGGAGGATATTTCTACCCTACGGCATCTCCAGTGCCGCGCTTTCGTCCGCTCAGCCATCCCACCTTCCTGCCAAGAAAAATTCCAATACCAAAATCCTAATGTCAAATCAATAACTAAAATCCAAATAACAAAACAATATCAGAATAAAATTTTTAATTTTGAATAAATTTTTAATGATTTAATAAAGATGTTGTTTAATAAAGTTTTTTGTGAATTTTAATAAATTTGGTGCCATATAAATCCTTTATTTATAAGGTTTTTTAAAGGAAAAAATTATAAAAATACCTCAAAATATTATTAAACAACATTTTTAATGACTGAATTTTCTAATAACAAATCTAATAACAAATATAATTAAGTTTCAAAATTCAAAATTCAGAATTCATTCGAAATTCAAAATCCTAAATTCAAAACACACGAGTTTTGGTCATTTGGATTTAGGATTTAGGGGTTATATGCAAGATGAAAGTTGACACCCTTTATCTTG
>DYHM01000085.1 GCA_020724125.1 Patescibacteria group bacterium
AATTATATTAAAACCGTAAAATCAGGGTGTTGAATAATTACACCTTCTCTGCTGATTCGTTTTTTGGTTGGCGTTGGTTTGGATAAAAAATGTATCATACGAATTTTCACGAATCACGAATTATTTAATGGTATAAAAATATGAATAATATTTTAGAAATTCATCAGGGATTGAAAAAAAAAGAATTTTCAGCCCAGGAATTGGTTCGAGATTATTTGGCTAAAATAAAATCAAAAGATAAGGAAATTGGCGCCTTTTTAACTTTAACAGAGGATTTAGCGATGAGACAAGCTAAAACTGTTGATAAACAAATTTCAGAAAAAAAAGAGATTCCCTTTTTAGCTGGCGCGCCGATGACGGTGAAGGACAATATCTTGGTTGAAGACGTTAGATGCACAGCTGGTTCAAAAATTTTAGAAAATTATATTGCTTTTTACGACGCCACAGCGATAAAAAAATTAAAAGAGCAAGGAGCGATAATTTTAGGCAAGACCAATTTAGACGAATTTGGAATGGGCGGCTCAACGGAAAATTCAGCCTTTTATCCAACTAAAAACCCCTGGAACTTAAACTATGCGCCTGGCGGTTCCTCTGGCGGCTCCGCTGCCTCTGTAAGCGTTGATATGTGCTGTTATAGTCTTGGTTCGGACACGGGCGGTTCTATTCGTCAACCAGCCGCTTTTTGCGGCATTGTGGGTTTAAAACCTACTTATGGAGCGGTTTCCCGGCATGGACTCATTGCATTTGCTTCTTCTTTAGACCAGATTGGTCCGATAACAAAAACAGTTGAAGACGCTAAAATTGTTTTTGAGACAATTTCAGGGAGAGACAAAATGGACAGCACCTCGGTCGATTCAAAAACCATAATTCATAATTCAAAATTCAAAATTCAAAATTCAAAAATTGGGATTCCCAGAGAATATTTCGGAAAGGGAATTGATAAAGAAGTTAAAGAAGAAATAGAAAAAACAATCAAAAAAATTCAAGAAAAAGGAGTTAAAATTGAAGAAATTAGTCTGCCCCGCACTAAATACGCTTTGGCTTGTTATTATATTATTGCCATGTCCGAGGCCAGCGCTAATCTGGCAAGATA
Source organism: Patescibacteria group bacterium (assembly GCA_020724125.1). Lineage (GTDB taxonomy): Bacteria > Patescibacteriota > Minisyncoccia > Minisyncoccales > CG1-02-41-26 > DYHM01. The sequence continues at coordinate 1,094 of DYHM01000085.1, forward strand.
TGATGGCATTAGATATGGCGGAATCAAAAGCGATTCTGAAAATTCAAGCTTTTTAAGGGAAAAACAGGATAATAAAACAACGATATCGGAAGTTGAAACTTTAATGAATTATTATTTAAAAACAAGAGGAGAAGGATTTGGTCAAGAGGTTAAAAGAAGAATAATTTTAGGCGCTTATACCCTTTCAGCCGGTTATTACCAGGCTTATTATCTTAAAGCTCAAAAAGTTAGAACTTTAATCAGGGAAGATTTTAAAAAAGCCCTTGAAAAAGTTGATTTTATTTTAACGCCTGTTTCGCCGAGCCCGGCCTTTAAATTGGGAGAAAAAATAACCGACCCCTTGAAAATGTATCTTTCCGACATCTTTACCGTTTCGGTTAATTTAGCCGGCCTTCCCGCTCTTTCTTTGCCGATAAAAAAAATGAATTCCCCGATGCTTTTAAAAGAGAAAAAAATTAAGGCAAAAGAATTACCTATTGGAATTCAAATTATTGGTCGACACTTTCAAGAATTAGAAATTTTGAAATTCGGCGCTTTTATTGAAGAAATATGCCATCATCAATAACAAATCCAGAACAATACGAATCAATAACCCAATCATTGCAAAAAATTTTTGATTATCTAATCTCTCCTTCCCTTCAGCAAGCGCTTTTTCCTCTTCAAATAGTTTTTTTACTTATTTCGCTTGGTTTTGTTTTGGCCATTATTCATCTTCTTAAAGAAAACGAATTTTTTGACTGGCAATTTTTAAAAGCTTTAAAATATTTTTTTTCCTCCAATAAGTTTTTTGGTCCCGGCAAAACAGTGAAAAAATGGGAAAAAATCAAGAAAAAATTAGAAAAGAGCGAAACAGAATCCCAATGGAAACTTTGTTTAATTGAAGCTCTAAAATTCTTTGACCAAATTTTAGAAAAAATGGGTTATTCGGGAACCACCTTGACTGAAAAATTAGAAAAGGTTCCAGCGGAACAAATAACCAACCTAAACGAGATTTCCCAAATTCAAGGAACTTGTCAGGCAATAATTGAAAATATTGGTTATCCATTGGATAAAAAGGAAGTTGAGAAAATTTTTGAAATTTTAGAAAAGACCCTTTTTGATTTGGAAATTTTAACTTAATCCCTTGAATTTTTTTAGTTTAAAATCAGATTTTTTTGGCGGGGTTGATTTTTTAAGAATTTAGAATAAGATTCAGGTATTATTAGACTGTTGAATAATTCGTGATTCGCGAAGATTCGTGTTATATTCGTGGAGATTCGTATAATATCTTTTTTATCCGAACCAACGCCAACCAAGAGAAAAATCAGCAAATCAGCAAGGAAAAATAATTATTCAACACCCTCATTATAGCGGGGTAGAGAAGTAGTATCTTGCCAGGCTCATAATCTGGAGACCCAGGTGCAATTCCTGGCCCCGCAACATAATTAGTTGATGAGTAGATGAATTACTAAATTTGTCGGTGTAGCTCAATGGTTAGAGCAGGGTCTTCATAAGGCCAAGGTTGTCGGGTTCGAATCCCACCACCGGCATA
>DYHM01000086.1 GCA_020724125.1 Patescibacteria group bacterium
AAAAATTTTTTGTTTGTTTTTGAAAAATTTATGATATACTAAAGATGTTGTTTAATAAAGTTTTTTGTGAATTTTAGCAAATTGATGCCATATAAACCCTTTATTTATAAGGTTTTTTAAAAGGAAAAATTATAAAAATACCTCAAAATATTATTAAACAACATCTTTAAAATATAAAGGGGATAAAGGATATAAATAAATAGGATAAAGGTTTTGATAAAGGTTTTAAGGTTTTTAAGGTTTTTTTAAGGTTTTAAAGGTTTTCTTTTTCCTACACAATATACTTCGCAGAAGGTAAATTTACCGAAGTATAATATAAAATAAAATAAATATAAAATAAAAATAGTGTGAATTTCACGATCGTGAAAAAGACACTATCAAGTAAAAACAAGTAAAAATACTATTGTTAGAATAAATTGTTAGAATTAGAATAAGTCAAAATGGAAAATAATAATCAAAAACATGGAAAATAATAATCAAAAACCAATAATTGAATATATTCCTCGTTTTTTAGAGTATTTAGACATAGAAAAAGGATTGGGAATTAAATCTCAGGAAACTTACGAAAGATTATTAAGAAAATTTTCTCAATGGTTGGGAAAAAATAATTTAGAAAACTTAAAACCCGAACAATTAACCGAGGACCACATCTGGCAATATCGGGTTTTTCTTTCTCAACGAATTAACAAAAACACCAAAGAGCCATTAAAAAGAACAACCCAAAATTATTATCTTATTGCTTTAAGAAATCTTTTAAATTATTTTACTGACCGGAATATCGTTTGCCTCCCGGCGGAAAAAATAAAATTAGCCAAAGAAAAAGCAGAAAAAGTCATTAAATTTCTTTCCCTAGAACAGATTGAAAAACTGCTTTCCAATCCTAATTCCTCAACCCTAACCGGCTTGCGAGACAGATCCATTTTAGAGACATTGTTTTCAACTGGCATGCGGGTGGCTGAATTAGTCAGTTTAAATCGTGAGCAAATAAAAATAAAAAACGATACCCAAGATTTGGAAATCAACATCATTGGCAAGGGAAACCGACCCCGAACTGTTTATCTTTCAAAAAGAGCCATAGACGCATTAAAAAAATATTTAGAAACTCGCCAAGATAAAGACAAGGCATTGTTCGTTCATTATAAGGGTCCTCAAAAAGCAGCCAAAAGATTAACCACCCGCTCAATTGAAAACATTATTAAAAAATATGCCCTCCTTAGCGGTTTACCTATTACCACTAGCCCACATGCGATCCGTCACACTTTTGCCACTGACCTTTTGAATCAGGGTGTTGATTTAAGAGTTGTTCAGGAATTTTTAGGCCATAAAAACATTGCCACGACTCAAATTTATACCCACGTTACTTCCAAACGGCTCCGCGACATTCACCGCAAATTCCACAGTGGGAATAAATGATTATGGTCATAATTATTTATGGATTATGGTCAAATACAAAATTATACAAAATTAAAAGTATTTTTACTTGTTTTTACTTGATAGTGTCTTTTTCACGATCGTGAAATTCACACTATATTCTACATTTAGTTAGTTAAAAAATAGTTAGTTAAAAAAATCTTTTTCAAGTTTTTCAAGATTGACAAAAACTTGACAAAAAATAGATACCTTTAAAGTATAACAGACATTGGGAGAAAAAATTTAAGTATCCTCTTTTAAAAAAAGAGAGATTTTTGATTTATTTTTAAAATCTCTTGGGGGAAAAAAACAAATTGTGGAATTAATCGGCCTAAGAAGAATAGAAAAAACTATTCTTTTTTTTTCAAATAATTAATCGTCTTTTAGAAAAAAAAGTTAATCCCCCATCGGTTTGGTGTTTCACTTTTGATGAAGAAAAATTAAAACTAACTGATTTATTTCAAAACTTTTCAAAACAAACACAGGTTGATTTTAAAAAAGAAAAAATTTATATCTTTTTAGATGAAATTCAAAAACTACCAGATTTTCAAAGCCAATTAAAAGTTTATTATGATTTATATCCGAATTTAAAATTTTTCATTTCTGGTTCTACTTCTCTTTTTATTAAAAAGAAAACTCAAGAAAGTTTAGCGGGAAGAATAATTAGCTTTTATATTCCTCTTTTATATTCCTCCCTTGAATTTTAAAGAATACTGCTCTTTTAAATAATCATTTTTTAAATAATCATTTATGTAATGTTTTTTTTTGATTGAACTCTTTAAAAAATGTTCTTATGGCCTGAATTAGTTGTTTTTTAGATTGGTAATTGCTGTTTTTGATAACCATTCTAACCATTATTCCGAAAATAGGTTCAATTGGATTTAACCAAAGAGAATAAGCAGAAAGATAAAGAAGCTGGATAACTGTCTTTTATTGTCTACGATTGAGATGGTTCTGAATTCTAAGCCACTGAATTAAATCTTTGGCCTTATGAGTTTTGAAGTTATCCAAGACTATAAATACCTTTCTGTAATTCTGATATCTTGAAAAAAGTCTTTTAATGAATTTCTTAAAGTTAACCACCTTTTTTGATTTATCAAGACAAGGAATAATCTTTTTATTTCTAATAGGTGGTGGTTATATGCAAAATGAATTTGAGCAGGTAAATTTCTATTAAATGACTTCTAATT
>DYHM01000008.1:0-10011 GCA_020724125.1 Patescibacteria group bacterium
TTATTCATTATTAGAATTCAAATCAAAGTCCGATTTTAGAATGTGAGGTGTATAGCTGCCGAATTAAAATTTAACCAAACTTTTGAGATTATATTGCCGAATTTAATTCATAAATCCAAAAGGCGGAATCTGACTTAATCCACCTCGCTTCGCTCGGCGGAACGCTCGGGCGTGGCGGAATTTCTCCCCCAGACCCCTTCCTTCCGCCGCGCCCTCGCTTGGGCCGGCGAATTTTTTGGCGGTGTTAAAAACAGAAAAACCTTGCAATGTAAGGTTCCCGTCGAGGGTGCTCCGGTCGTTCGCTATCTCGAACCGAATTAAGAGAATGTAAATACGCTGATATCCATTCTCAGGCCGATCAATCTCTAACTACTGGGTCGCTTTTTCGAAGTACCCTATTTCCCTTTATGTTTGGTTTTAGCGCCTTTTTCGCGGTTCTCTCCCCAATGGAGCGGCTGTAAATTTCTTAATTGATCACTCCCACCTTTATCTTTTGGGTTTTTATGATCTATCTCCCAACCATATTCTCCCTCTGTTCCATAAGACCCGAAACGGATTTTATTGTCGTATTTATCTTTTCGCCAAACATCAGGGTCTTTACTACGAATTTCTCTTGCTTTTTTCCAAACTTCTTCAATCAACTTTTTTGAGGCCATAAAATTTAATGATAAATTGTTAATAATTTTTCGACCTTTACCCACAGGTTTCGTTTGTATTGGCAGACACCAAAGCGATGGAATCGTTAATTTCCAATGAATCACCAGTTTTTGCATTACAATCTTTACAGAGCGGAACAATGTACCATTTTTTGTCGTAAGCACTACCTTTCTGAACATAAGCTCTCACTTCGGTTTTTTGGTACAACTTTTTTCCGGACAATAACTTGGCAAAGACTGATTGCTGAAATTTTTCCAGTACTCGAGCCAACTGCCACAACTGCAAACATTATCGCTTGTGCCATTAATGTTGATCACTCTCATAATTTTTACTTTAGTTAATTGATTTATAGTAGCCCTGTCGACTTCATGGTTAAAAAACCACCAGGACAGCTTAATTTTATCATGGTCTGTTTATTTTTGTCAAGCCTGTTAAGTGTTAAAGGGCTGTGGATAACTCTGTTGCTTTTACTTGACAAACTCATTATAATGAAATTATGCATATCATACAAGAAAAATTATTAAGAGAATTAAATAGAAAGAACCTCTCGGGAATGACATTGCGAGAGATTGGTTCTCTTGTGGGTGAAAAATCTGCCCAAAAAATAAAACACCATTTAACCCAACTCTCTAGAAGAGGATTTATTGCGTATAATCCTGTAAAAAAAGAAATCAAAAAAGCGCAAAAAATCTCTAGAGAGGGTTTTATGTCTTTGCCTATTGTTGGTGCTGCCAACTGTGGCCCTGCAACAATTTTTGCGGAAGAAAACATTACCGGGTACTTGAAAGTATCGAAAAAACTAGCTCCCCGTAGCGGAAAGTTATTTGTGTTACGCGCAGATGGTAATTCTATGAATAAGGCAAATATAAATGGAAAAAATATAGAAGATGGTGATTTTGTTATAGTGGATGCAGAACAAAAAAGTCCAGAACCAGGGCAATATATTGTTTCAATAATCGACGAGATGGCAAATATTAAAAAATTTGTGCCAGACCCACAAAATAAAAGAATTGTATTAAAATCGGAATCAACAAAAGAATATCTACCGATATTCATTCACGAGGATGATAAGTACGAAGTTAGCGGGAGCGTTGTCAGGGTTATTAAAAAATAAAATTTTTGCTATAATTAAAATATGAACGCAACTATCTTAAGAGATAAGGCTTGGGAGATAACCGATCGAATACCCGATTGGGTTCGCGGACGAGAGATCGGCCTTGATCAATATAATACTATGTCGGAAGTGGCAGAATATTGTTGGAGTTCTCTGAAAAAAGTTCTTACGGAAGACGGCGTGGTATTGGGTAATTATAAGTTTATCGAGCCCAGTGCTGGCACAGGTGCTTTCTATAATTTATTACCTAAGAATAGACGTATTGGAATAGATGTAGAAAAGTTCAATAACGAATACATACAAAAAGATTATTTAACGTGGGAACCAAACTTTACCGACGATAGACCTTGCATAGCGATTGGAAATCCTCCGTTTGGATATAGGGGCTGGCTGGCCTTAGCTTTTCTGAATAAATCTGCAGAATTTTGTGATTATGTTGGTTTTATTTTGCCAATGTCGTTTCAGAGTGATGGTAAAGGTAGTCCGAAGAATAGAGTTGAGGGCATGACGCTTATTCATTCAGAACATCTCACAGGCGATATCTTCGTTAGACCTAATGGAGAAAAAATAAGAGTAAACACCCTATGGCAAATATGGAAAAAGGGGGATGCTCCGGCATTACCAGACTTAAGTTTGGCGGACGAATATATCGATTTATTTACGGTTGATTTTAGAAAAGAAAGATTATGTGGCATGAAGAAGATTGAAGAATGCAACACTTTTCTGCAACGGTCTTATTTTAACGAGCCTCCGATAATTGTGAGCGATTTCTCAAAGGTAAGATATGTTTGTGGATATGGAATAATAATTAAAAAAGACAAAGCAAAAATAAGAAAAATACTAAAAGAAGTGGATTGGTCAAAATATAATAATCTTGCAACTCATAATGTAAAACATATCTCTATGTATCACATTAAAAAGGCATTGCTTGATAACCTACCAAAATATGTTAAGTCTTGATTACAAAAAATTATTTATTGAAGCCCTTAAGAAAAATACGGATAGCCCCAAATGGAATAAGGGAGATTTTATTGGAATAAAAACGGTTTCGAATACAAAAGTCGGTAGCGTCGGCCAGGCTTTTATTGAAAGTCTTTGTGATACTCTTTCGATTCCATATAATTTCCCAGTGAAAGAAAATAATGAGCGATTAACGCAAAGTCCGTGGGATATTGAAATTTATGGTGTTAAATTCGAGTTAAAAACTGCCACAGAAGATACAAGTGGGAGTTTTCAGTTTGACCACTTACGCTACCACAGACCATATGATGCTGTTTTATGTCTTGGTGTAACTCCGAATGAACTATATTTTAGAATGTGGTCTAAGGCGGATGTTGTGACTGGAAAGGCGGGGAATCTAGTTTCTATGGAAAAGGGTGCAAATGCTTCTTATAAATTAACGAAAAAACCAAGCAACCTTTTTCCGATCGTTGATTTTGAGCAAAAAATAAAAGAATTTACTAACCAATTTCTAACTCTTTCACAAGGAATCACAAAAGGAAAGAAAAAATAAATTTGCCGCCAAAAAATTCGCCGGCCCAAGCGAGGGCGCGGCGGAAGGAAGGGGTCTGGGGGAGAAATTCCGCCACGCCCGAGCGTTCCGCCGAGCGAAGCGAGGTGGATTAAGTCAGATTCCGCCTTTTGGATTTATGAATTAAATTCGGCAATATAATCTCAAAAGTTTGGTTAAATTTTAATTCGGCAGCAAATTTTGACGATACGAACTCAAAATTTTTAGACGAATTGCTTTGTTCACCCCGCCCTCTTTCCGAGGGGGCGGGGCTTTTTGAACCGCCAAAATTCTGCGGATTGAGGGGCGAAATGAAGCGGATTTTAATATTTTCGGGCGAGTATTTTTTCTTTTTTTTTAAATCTTGCTATAATAAAAGCGAATCCAATTCCATACGCTTCGCGAATTTTATTACAACTAAATTGTTGTAATCCCGAAGGGGTAACTTCTGTCAATTTCGCGAAAGCGGGATTGGGTTCACAGGGTTGCCCCTTTGGTTTAAAAAATATGAAAAACTGCGCAATATACACAAGAGTTTCAACGGATATGCAAGCGGAAAAAGAATTTTCGTCTTGCGAAAACCAAAAAGAAAAAATCAGGTCTTTCGTAAACAGCCAAAACAACTGGCAAGTGTTTAAGATTTATTCTGATGCCGGTTATTCAGGGGTAACCCTTAATCGTCCGGCTATTCAGCAATTACTTTCCGATTTGAAAAAAGAAAAAATTGACATTGTTTTGGTCTATAAAATAGATCGGCTCACTCGTTCGCCAAAAGATTTTTATCAACTAATTGAATTTTTTGAGCAATCAAAAATCGATTTTATTTCCATAACGGAGAGATTTGATACTTCGACGCCCGCCGGCAGATTGTTAAGAAATATAATGCTTACTTTCGCCCAATTTGAAAGAGAATTAACTTCAGAAAGAACAAGAGATAAAATGTTAGAGTGCGCCAAAAAGGGTTTATGTAATGGCGGATTTACTCCTTACGGATACTCAAGGCAAAACAAAAAATTTATTCCCCAAACAAAAGAAGCGGAAATAATAAAATCAATTTTAAAAATACCTTGAAACGCAATCTTTATCTGCTGTTTATAAATTTTTGAAAGAAAAAGGAATAAAAAGCAGAAATGGAAATATTTTCTCAAAAACAAATATCGCCTATTCTTTAAGAAATGTTGTTTATGTGGGGAAAATTAAATATAACAAGGAAGTTTATCAAGGCCTTCACGAGCCGATAATTTCCGAGGAAATTTTCAATCTTGCTCAAAAAATTCATAAGGAAAAGATTAAAAATTTTAGAGTGTACAAAAATTTTCTTTTCGGCGGACTGGTAAAATGCGAGGCTTGCGGTTCAAAAATGACATCTTGTTTTACCAATAAAAAAGATAACGGAAAGCTAAAAAGGTATTACTATTACCGTTGCACTTCCACAATGAGAGAAGATTGGCAAAGTTGTCCGGTAAAACAAGTTTCCGCCGAAAGATTAGAAAATTTTTGTCTGGAAAATTTAGAGCGGATTTCGATTGATAAAAACTATATTGAAAATTTAGTTTTTCGCTTAAATAACGATTTGGAAATCCCCCGCCAAGCTGGATACGAACCAAAAGAATCATGCTCTAAATTTTCCGCTGAAAGCATTTCCAACACTCTAAAATTTTTCCTTTCCGAATTGAAAATAAGGAAAGGGGTTGAAAAAAACCTTTTAGTCAAAAGGTTTCTTGAAAATATACTCGCCCGAAAATATTAAAATCCGCTTCATTTCGCCCCTCAATCCGCAGAATTTTGGCGGTTCAAAAAGCCCCGCCCCCTCGGAAAGAGGGCGGGGTGAACAAAGCAATTCGTCTAAAAATTTTGAGTTCGTATCGTCAAAATTTGCTGCCGGGGAACGACTCGAACGTTCATACATAGCTCCAGGGGCTATTGTCCTGCCATTAGACGACCCGGCAAAATTAGTATTGTCTAAATTTTGTTTAAAATTTCCAACTCCCTTATTTAAAAAATATTAAAAGCAACGAAATTATATCCAAATTTAACAAATTAACAAGTTTTATTCTTACAACTACCTTTTGAGACGACCGGAAGCTTTATTTTGAGACGATTGGAAACTTTATTGAAAAGGAAAAAGAAAAAAGGATTCGTAGAATTACTGCGATCGCCTCAATTCTACGATATTATAAATTTATAATCAAAGACCTTTCGTAAAATAGATAGATAAAATAGATAGATAGTTTGTTCTAAAATGTGGTTCAAATTTGCGGCGCGCCGCCGCGCGCCGCAAATTTGAACCAGAAGTTTTTGAGAAAAATTTTAATAAAAAAAATAAAAAAATGAAAAAAAATCACAAATTACAAAATGTATTCTATGAGCTACGTTGGAAAGTTTTCCACAATTGACAAGTTTTCCACAATTGACAAGAGAAAATGAATAAGCGAAAATTAATAAGCGAAAATTAAGATTAGAGAAAATCAAAGTTAGAGAAAATCAAAGGTCGAAAATAATAATAATAATTAATAACTAATCAAAAATAAAATGCAAAAGAAGAATAAAAGAGAAATCCTAACAACAATATTAACTATTCTAATCTCAGTTTTTCTAGTCGTTGGTATTGTTTTAGCCGCCACAACTATTGGTACCAATATTTCCACTGATGGGAATTTAAGTGTAACCGGAATCTCTACTCTCTCTGGTGTCACCACAGTTGGTGGAACCTTAACTGTCAGTGGCAACAGCACTTTGAGTAATGTCAATATCACCGGAACCTTAAATTCAACTGGTAACTTCTCGGTTGCGACTAACAAACTGACAGTGGCTGCTGACACGGGCAACACCACTATTGCTGGAACTCTGGGAGTAACTGGCGCAACAACCTTAACAGGGCTATTAACCACTAATGGCGGCATCTCAATTGGAGCTAATACCCTAACAGGAACTACCGGCAACATTGACTATACTAATTTTGATGTTGTTGGTGCTTCTGGCAACACCACTATTGCTGGAACTCTGGGAGTAACTGGCGCAACAACCTTAACAGGGCTATTAACCACTAATGGCGGCATCTCAATTGGAGCTAATACCCTAACAGGAACTACCGGCAACATTGACTATACTAATTTTGATGTTGTTGGTGCTTCTGGCAACACCACTATTGCTGGAACTCTGGGAGTAACTGGCGCAACAACCTTAACAGATGCCCTAACCGCCAATGGCAATGTCACTTTGGGTGATGCAAATACAGACGTTCTTACGGCCAAGGCGCCTATCATTATTACTGGCGGCACAGTGACAGTAAGCAATCCCGTTGTTAATGCTACCCAGACCTGGAATGATGCAGGTGTGACCTTCACTGGTCTAAAACTTAATGTCACTGATACTGCTTCAGCCACAGGTAGTTTGTTAGCTGATTTACAGGTTGGTGGAGCAAGCAAGTTTAGTATCAACAAGGCTGGTAACACCGCAATTGCTGGTAACACCGCAATTACTGGAACTCTAACTCTTGGCGGCGGAACAGCGATTACTAAGCATCTTTCAGTAACAGCAGTTAATTTAGCTTCAGCTAGTATAGCTACCGTTGCCTGTGGCGCTTACGGCACTATCACAGTGACTGGAGCAGCAGTTGGAGATACAGTTATAGCAAGTCCTACCGCTGTGGCTGGTGGAATTGAAACAGTTAATCTTATTTGGAATGCTTATGTTTCAGCGGTAAATACAGTAACAATTCGAGCTTGTAATCCTACAGCAGCTGCTATTAATACTGACGATATTCAAACCTGGAGGGCTGATGTCTGGCAACACTAATAAGATTTAAGTAGAGAATTAATATTAATTAATAGTCAGTATGTCAAAAATATTAAAATTCTTTTTAGTTTGTTTTGGAATAGCAACAATTTCTTTTCTTTTTGGAGCCGAAGCTCAGGCTGCTAATGTTCAATTTACCGAAGACACTCAGCTTGATTTATCTGGGGCGCCCGCAACTCTTTATGTGGCGAGTGGTTCAGCTTGTGATTTATTAACTGTTTCTCCCTCCGCCTTAAATGTCGATGTTCCGCCTGGCAACGCCTTTACTTTAAAGACAGCCACCCTGATAGTTTTAGGATTAACCCCTTTTGGTGGCAGGGTTACCCTGGACTTCAACACCAGCTATTTCAGCACAGGTTATGTCGCTCAATGGACAGTCAGTAGTTTAGTAAGTAATGCCCAAGTAAGTTTTTTAGTTGGTGTTCCTCAAACAAACACTGATTATCTAATAAGAGTTAATGGTGATAAATTAGGTTATTTTCAATCTAATAGTTCAGGACAGATAAGTTTCACTTATGGCGGCTTTTCCAGTAAAATATTCACAATTACGCAAGAAAATCGACCCGTCAGCGCCGGAGGAGGAATGCCGGGCGGGTGGCTTATGCCGCCAAAACCTCCGGAAGGCGGTTTCAAAATTTTAATTAATGATGAAGCAATATATACGAATAGTAAACTCACAACGCTTAAATTAACTGGCGGCTCAGATACTCAAAGAATGGCAATTTCCAATTTTTCTGATTTTAGAGATGCCGGACAGGAAAATTATGTAACAACCAAAGAATGGAATTTATGCAAAGGATTAACTTTTTGTCCTGAAGGTAAATATACTGTTTATGCTAAATTTTATGCTCCCTGGGGAACAGTTTCAGGAGTTGTTTCAGACAGTATTGTTTATAAAATTACACCAACCAAAAGAGAAATCGAAAGAGAAAAGTTAATTACCGAGACCCTAACTAAGATGATTGAGGTTTTAAAGAAGCTTATTCAACTTTATACTGAACTTATTCAGGTTCTAAAAGGTTAATTCTTTCTTGTCCCTAAAACGGCGCCTTGGAGAGATGGTTTTAAAAATATCAAAGAAATATCAAAGACCGCAAAAATTAACTCCTTTTTTAAAAATACTGTCTCGTTCTTAAAAAAAAATTTTTGCGGGTTTTGGCTATTCTGTGAAGTAGACTTTTACCACGCTGGCGGCTTCGCCGCCAGCGTGGTAAATTTTATTTCTTTAAATTTCTTTTTTTTTGATTTATAAATGATTTATAAATCAAATTTAGTAAAACAAGAAAAACTTGATTAAGTTTAATTGTTTTTAAAACCCCGACGCCTTGGGAGCAGCTGCGAACTTTATTGAAAAAGGATTCGTAGAATTACTGCGGTCGCCTCAATTCTACGACTTTAGTTAAGAATCTCATCTATTGATTTTACATATTTTCACGATCGTGAAAATATGTAAAATAATTTGATTAATAATTTTAGATAATTTTCTTTTCTCTTGCGAAAAAGGGATAAAAAATCTTTTTTTTATTTTAAAATCATTAATTTGGAATCCATAAGTTTTGGAATCCAAATTCATAGGTTAATCCATAAATTATAGGTTAATCCATAAATTATTGAATCTGATTTGAAAAATAATGTTTAAAAAATAATGTTTAAATTTAAATTTGTTTGATTGTAATTTTTCTTGTTTTTAGGTCAATGAACTTAAATTTTATAATAAGGGTTTTTTGAGGCAGGATTCTTCGTATTTTTTCCGCCCATTCAAGACAGATAATGTTTTTAACTCCGGAAATAATTTCTCTGAATCCAAGATTTAGTAATTCTTTTGGTTTTTTAAGACGGTAACAATCAAAATGATAAAAGCTTTGAAACTTAGAATCAGGAATTGAAAATTTTCTCAAAATAATAAAAGTGGGGCTTAAAATTTTTTCTTTTATTCCTAACCCCTTGGCAAACCCTTTTAAAAAAGTAGTTTTACCACTGCCTAATTCGCCGGTTAGTCCTATAATTATCGGCTTAAAGAAAGTTTTTAAAAGAAATTTTGCCGTTTCTTTCCCAAGTTTCTCGGTTTGTTTCGGGCTTTTAGCAATATATTCTTTTGGCTGAAAATCAAATTTCATATTTGGGCTTAGAGATGGTTAATTTAAAAACTGTTCGACTGATTTGGGCCTCAATTCCTCCCCATAAATCTTGAAATATCTTATGACCCTCAATTTTATATTCAATCAAGGGGTCCCTGCCGCCATAGGCCTGGAGACGAACAGCGTCTTTAAGGTATTCCATATTTTCTAAATGTTCAATCCAGAAAAAATCTATACTTTTTAAACAAATAAATTTTAAAATTTTTTCTAAATTTTCTTTGTTTTCTGTTTTTTCTTTTACCTCAAAAAATTCCCGAACCAAATTTTTAAAACAGGACTCAATTTTTGCCGGTTCAGAAATTTCCTTTAATTCAACCTCTTTTCCCGGAGAAAGGGGAAAAATAGTTTTTATCTCGTCAAAAATTTTTGAAAATTCAATGTTTTCTTGAGAATGAATTGCCACAATTTTGGCAATCTCTTGGTCAAGACATTTTAAGACAAAATTTTTAAGTCCCTGATAATCTGTTTTTAAAATTTCTTTTCTTTGGGAATAAATTTTTGTTCGATGTTTGGCAATCACATCGTCATATTCTAAAACATATTTTCGCAAATCAAAATTCAAACCTTCAATTTTAGCTTGGGCTTTTTCAATTAAACCGGAAAGGATATTTACTTCAATTGGCTCGTCTTCTGGTAAATTAAACATTTCCATTATTTTTTTAACTTTTTCGCCGCCAAAAATTCTTAAAAGTTCGTCCTCTAAAGAAAGAAAAAATTGGGAAGAGCCGGGGTCGCCCTGGCGGCCGGCCCGGCCGCGCAGCTGATTGTCAATCCTTCGGGCCTCGTGTCTTTGA
>DYHM01000008.1:10111-14206 GCA_020724125.1 Patescibacteria group bacterium
GCGGCCGGCCCGGCCGCGCAGCTGATTGTCAATCCTTCGGGCCTCGTGTCTTTGAGCTCCGATTATATGCAAACCGCCTAAATTTTTAATTTCCTCTTGCTCTTTCTTCCATTTCTTAAATTCTTCGTCCTCGTCGGTTTTATTCGGAGGATAGCCGCCAAGTATTATATCCACTCCCCGACCCGCCATATTAGTTGCCACAGTCACTGCGCCCCTTATCCCGGTCTGAGTAATTATCATTCCTTCTTTTTCATGATGTTTAGCGTTTAAAACATTAAGATAAATTCCCTCGCGCTCAAGGAGTTTAGATAAATATTCATTTTTTTCAATTGAATTTGTGCCAATCAGAATTGGCTGGCCCTTCTGGTGCCTTTCTTTTACTTCTTTAACAATGGCTTGAAATTTTACCTTTTCAGTTTTATAGACCTTATCCCTTAATTCCCGCCTTATCATTGGTTTATTGGTGGGAATGACTATTGTTTCAAGTCCATAAACTTTTTCAAACTCTTCAGCTGAAGTAGCAGCAGTTCCGGTCATTCCGGCTAATTTTTTATACATTCTAAATAAATTCTGAAAAGTAATGGTGGCTAAAGTTTTTGATTCGGATTGAACTTCTACTCCTTCTTTTGCCTCAAGCGCTTGATGCAAACCGCCAGACCATCGCCGGCCCGGCATCAATCGACCGGTAAACTCGTCAACAATAATTACCTGGCCGTTTTTAACAATGTAATCTCTGTCCCGACTAAACAATGGCTGACCAGTGGAAGGATTGATGGCTTGAGCCCGCAGCGCTTGTTCAAGGTGATGCAAATATTTTATCCCTTTTTCATCATAAACATTGTCTACCCTTAAAATTTTTTCAATTTTTTCAATACCGGCCTCGGTTAAAATTACTGTCTTCATTTTTTCATCAACCTGATAATCAATCTCTGGTTTTAAACGAGGGACAATTCGGCTAAACTCTTTATACAATTTTGATGCCTCGTAGTCGGGCTGGGAGATTATTAAAGGAGTTCTGGCTTCGTCAATCAAAATCGAATCCACCTCGTCGACGATGGCAAAATTAAAATCGCGCTGAACCAGTTCTTCGTTGTTTAAACTTAAATTATCTCTTAAATAATCAAAACCAAATTCATTATTGGTGCCGTAGGTTATATCAGCCGAATACGCTTCTTTTCTCGACGCTGGCCGAAGATAAGTTTCAATAACTTTAAAGCCGCCAAGCAAATCCCGTTCTTTATCTCGTTCTCCGTTTAGAATTTGGGAATTTGGGATTTGTTTGGAAATTGGAAATTGGAAATTAGAAATTTCGGACTGGTATCCCGGGTCATACAAGTATGCCGCATCATGCGCGATACAACCCACTGACAATCCTAAACCGTAATATATCTGTCCCATCCAAACCGTATCTCTTTTGGCTAAATAATCATTGACAGTAGCTAAATGACAACCAAGAGAAGTTAAGGCATTAAGATATAATGGCAGGGTGGCGGTTAAAGTTTTTCCTTCGCCGGTTTTCATTTCGGCTATCTTGCCCTGATGAAGAACAATACCAGCTAATAATTGAACATCGAAATGCCGTTGATTTAAGGTTCTCTTGGCGGCCTCGCGAACTAAAGCAAAGGACTCTGATAAAAGACCATCTAGTGTTTCCCCCTTTTTTAATCTTTCTTTAAATTCCTGAGTTTTTTCCGATAATTGTTTATCAGAAAGAGTTTCAAAATTTGGTTCTAGTTTGTTAATTTTTTCAACAATCGGTCTTAATCCATTTAAATACCTTTCATTAAAATCTCCGAAAATCTTTCTTAAAAAAAACATAGAGAAAAAAATCTTTTTGAGAAAAAATTAAAAAATGGGTATTTCTACATTCAATTTGCAAGCGCAACTGAATGGTTTACTGAACGACTAAAAGTATGATTAAAATTTCGACTTTTTGATTTTAATTTATTCATTTCAATTTCAAACATTTTATTGGGGGTTAGAAAACCAAACCGTTTTTCTTGGCCGATTATTGATTAGTTCAATGATGGCATTGATTTGTCGCTCGGCATAATATAACTAAAGATTTCCCCGAGCCTCCGCGCTCGGGGTCGCGGCAAATTTAGGATAATCATCCGGAAATCAAGAAATATCTCTGGGGTGGTAAGGTGTGGCGCGAAGGTTACTACTGACTTCCGGTAAATAGATTGTCCATCTAGTTGCTTAAAACCCTTTATTAAATAAGAGGAAATACAAGAAAAGGGTTTCAACCTAATTAACGAGAGTCAGTATTGTATTCCCTTAAAATATATTCCTTTAAAAATCGCTGTCAATTTCAAAACTGTTCCTTTTGGTAAAATTTACATCGAGATCCGATTTTGATACAGTTCGGGATTTATAAAAAATTTATTCCTCCTAATATCAAAATTAAAATTAAGAAAGGAGAAAAGAACCAAATTAGGAATATCAAAATACCAAAGATAAAAATAAAAAATTCAAAAACTAGCGCTATGATGATGACGCCGGCGCGGACAATGGCGCCGAGCAGCCGCGAGATAAGATTACCAAAAAAGACTTCCAAATAACGTCTTGGGTCAAAACCCCGACCGTAATTCTCTGTCGTCCCTCGCCAGTGGGAAAAAAATGTTTTTAAAAGTTGGGGAACGGAAAAATAATTGATATTAAAAAGCAAAAAATTCCCCCAGACCCTTAATAAACCCCGAGGGACCTCAATAAAATGCCAATGGAACCAAGTTAGAAGCATAAGATTAAAATAATAACAACTCAAAACTCAAAATTCAAAACTGCAACTCATAGAAAATTTAAAATGAAAATTTAAAATGCAAGCTCCAAATCTCAAAATGACAATTTAAAATTCAAAATTATTTTTTACCTTTCATAGTTAGAACGTCTGCCTCAATAATATTAGCAATTTCTTCCACTTCTTTAAACAACTGATTGTTTTCCATCTTTAAGATAGAAAACTCTCTTTAATTAAAATCAACCAATATTTCGTTTCGTTAGCGCTTTTTAAAGCAATCTGAAAGAATTTAAATAATCTAATTTAGAACTTGAAGCTTTTACTTCAATAATATTTGCTCCAATAGAAGTAGCTGACCGAATTAATTGATCCGCTATTGACCAAAGATTCTATCTTTTCTAATTTCATTACAAAGTTTTATTATTCTCAAGAAAAAAATAATTAATCTTCTGTTAAATTCAATTTTGAATTTTACATTTTCATTTTGCATTTTAAGATTTGAATTTTGAATTTTATAATAGTTTGGTTCCTATTTCCGAAATTTTTCCGCCGGCAAAAATCAAAATGCCGGCAAAAATTGACCAGCTAATTAAATTAAAAAGTTTAACCACAAAATTAAAGGGCACCATCTCTTTTAAACGTTCACTAATGGTTTTTTGCATTTCTTGAAGCATTTTTTCTTGCATTTTTTCCGGTGATAAAGTAGTTGTTTCTTTCTGGGTTGATTGAGGAGTAGAACTTTCTTTCTGTTGCATCTTAAAAACCTCTGGCGCTGGTTTTTGAGCAGTAAAGAACTGATACGAGATTAAGATCACCCATCCTATTATTGTTATTCCTAAAACTAATAAAAACCAACCAATAATTTTTTTCATAATTATGAATAATTTGACCCTTGCGTCAAATCAACAATAAAGTTTATAATATAACTTAAAGATTTCCCCGAGCCTCCGCGCTCGGGTCGCGGTAAATTTAGGATAATCATCAAGAAATCAAGAAATATCTTTAGGGTGGTAAGATGTGGCGCGAAGGTTACTGTGTTTCCACCATCAGCGACCGAACAACCAAAGAAGAAATTCGTCGTTATGTTCGTCAACAAAAAAAATTATTTAAAACAACTAAAATTGTTTTAACCTGCGACAGAGCATTATGGGGAAAATCCCCGCCGCTCCGTCGGCGGGGTAGTTTAATATAACTTAAAGATTTCCCCGAGCCTCCGTGCTTGGGGTCGCGGCAAATTTAGGATAATCATCCGGAAATCAAGAAATATCCTTGGAGTGGTAAGATGTGGTGCGAAGGTTATTATGTTTCCACCATCAGCGACCGAACAACCAAAGAAGAAATTCGTCGTTATGTTC
>DYHM01000087.1 GCA_020724125.1 Patescibacteria group bacterium
GATTTCTAAAATATTTCAAGCGAAGATATTTTAAAATCAAGCAATTTCAAAATAATTTTAAAATTAAAAAGAAGTTTTGGCGGAGGGCGGCCCTCCGCCAATTTATCAATTTAAAACTCCGGCGCTTTGGGGCAGTTGGAAGTTTTATTTGACATTGTTTTTGCTTTTGTTAGAATTTAATAAATTAACCTTAAAAGGTTTAAATTTAAAAGTCAGAAAAGTTTTATGTCAATTATTATTTATTCCCATATTTTTTGGAGCGCTTCTCTGTTTGCGAAAGAATTGTTAAAAATAAAATTCAATCCTGAAAACAAGTTTGACGCTTTATCTAAAAAGATGGGGATTTATCAAAGATATGGACCAATTTATTCTGCTGCTCTTAACAGCTGTTATTTGTCTTATTATCGGTTCGGTTTTGGGATACTATACCCGTCAATCATTGGCGAAAAAACGAGAAGGAACAATAGAAGCTAAAATAGAAAAAAAGATTAGCGAGGCCAAAAGAGAATCTCAGGAGATTCTGAGTCGGGCTCATCAGAAATCCGAACAAATCATTGCCCAAACCCAGAAAGAAATTGACGAAGGAAGAAAAAGGATTTTACATGGCGAAGAAATATTATTTAAAAGAGAGCAATCCTTAGAAAAAAAAATCTCAATTTTTGAGACAAGAGAAAGAGATTTTTCTCAAAAATTAAGAAGATTGAAAATAGCCAAAGAGGAAATAGAAAGAACAAGATTAGATTTAGTAAAGAAAACAGAAAAATTAGCTGGTTTTTCAGAAAAAGAAGCAAAAGAGGAATTATTTAAAGAAGCAGAAAAGAATTATCAAAAAGAATTATTAGAGCGATTAAAAAAACTTCAGGAAGAAGGAGAAAAAAGAATAAAAGGAAAGGCCTTGGAAATTTTGAGTTTAGCTATTGAAAAATATGCTTTACCTCAAACCCATGACATAACAACAACGGTTGTAAATCTGCCCTCAGAAGAAATTAAAGGGAGAATTATTGGCAAAGAAGGAAGAAATATTAAGGCCTTTGAAAAAGTAACCGGTGTCGAGTTAATAGTAGACGAAACGCCAGAGGTAGTGACTATTTCGGCTTTTAATCATATTCGGCGCCAGATTGCTAAAATGGCGCTGGAGAGATTAATTGATGATAGCCGAATTCAACCGAGTCGAATTGAAGAAGAAGTTGAAAAAGCTAAAAAGGAGATAGAAAATCAAATAGAAGAGTTTGGAACAAATGCGGTTTATGAAACAGAAATAGTTGATTTACCGCTAAAATTAGTTAAACTCTTAGGAAGGCTCTATTTTCGGACAAGCTATGGTCAAAATGTTCTTTGCCATTCTTTAGAAGTATCTTTTTTGGCCACTGCTTTAGCTGAAGAATTAGGGGCAAATGTTAAAATAGCCAAGAAAGCTGGTCTTCTTCACGACATCGGAAAGTCCATTGATAGAGAAATAGAAGGTTCTCATGTTGAAATTGGGATTAAAATTTTAGAGAGGTTTGAAATAGAAGAAGAGGTGATTAAAGCAATGAAAGCTCATCACGAAGATTACGAGGCAGAATCCTTAGAGGCGATTTTAGTTAAAGTGGCTGACCAAATTTCCGGAGCGAGACCGGGCGCCAGAAAAGATACTATTGAGAATTATCTAAAACGATTAGAAGAACTTGAAGAAATTGCTTTGAGTTTTCCGGGAGTAGAAAAAGCTTACGCCATTCAGGCTGGTCGGGAATTAAGAGTTTTTGTTAAACCGGAAAAAGTTGGCGATTTGGAAAGTTATAAATTAGCCAAGGATATAGCTAATCGCATTCATCAAGAACTCACTTATCCCGGCGAGATAAAAATAAACTTGATTAGGGAAACCAGAGTAATAGAATATGCTCGGTAAAACAATAATAAATTCAAACGAATTAAAATTTAAATTTAAATTTAAATTTTAATTTAAAATTAATAAAGGTCGGAATCAATCTAAAAAATAAGATAAAATAATATGACTAAAGTAACAAAAGAAGAATTAATTGCGGCAATAACCAAAACAGTTGAGTGTTCTAAAAAATGCGCGGGCGACTGTTTAAATACTATTTTAAATGAAATCACCAAAAATCTAAAAGCGGGCAAGGATGTAGTTTTAACCGGCTTCGGCACTTTTAGTCTCAGCAAAAGAAAGGCCAGGACCGGCAGAAATCCTCAAACCGGCGAAGCGTTAAAAATTCCAGCCAAAACAGTGCCTCGATTTAAAGCCGGCAAAGCTCTTAAAGACGCTGTTAAGTAAAGGAATAGTAAAGGAATATTAAAGGAATATTAACCAATAAAAAAATCTCTCGCTGAAAAATTTAAGCGAGAGATTTTTTTAATCATGTTTAGATAAATTAGATAATTAACTTGACGCGATCGATTGCCTTTTATTAAAATTTTGATAATATTAAAAATATGGATAAAAAATTAGATATTAAATGGGGAATAATTGGTTTAGTGATTTTTGTGGTTCTTTTGGGTTATTTAAATTTTCTTTTGAAAGAGGACTATATTTC
>DYHM01000088.1 GCA_020724125.1 Patescibacteria group bacterium
TATGTATATTCGTATATTTTGGTAAATTCGTATATTTGTGATTACTCCTATGCAATTTTCCCATAATTGGTTACAATCATTTTTCAAAAAAAAGTTGCCAAGGCCAGATAAATTGGCTGAGCTTTTAACAATGCACGCTTTTGAGGTGAAGGAAGTTAAGAAAATTGGCAAAGATTTTGTTTTAGATATTGATGTTTTGCCCAATCGGGCGCCAGATTGCTTTTCCTATTTTGGGATGGCCCGGGAAATAAGAACAATAACAAATTTGACTTTTTTTACAGGTGCCAAAAAAATCAAATTAAATGAGGACAAAGAATTAAAAACCAAAGATTTTGTTAAGATTGAAGTGAAAAATAAAGAAGATTGTCCAAGATATACAGCCAGAGTATTAAGCGGAGTGAAGGTTGGGCCTTCGCCAAAATGGATTCAAGAGAGATTAGAAATCTCTGGATTGCGGGCTATCAATAATATAGTTGATATTGTCAATTATCTGATGTTGGAAACAGGCCAACCCTTACATGCTTTTGATGGTCAAAAACTTAAAGAAGGGAAAATTTTAGTTAGACGGGCTAAAAGAGGAGAGGAAATTGTTACCTTGGATGAAGAGAAATATGATTTAGACAAAGAAATCTTGGTAATTGCCGATACCAAAAAGCCAATCGCTATTGCTGGAATAAAAGGAGGAAAAGAACCAGAGATAGATATGAAAACAAAAATAGTGGTTTTAGAATCAGCCAATTTTAATCCTCAAGTTGTTCGTCGGGGTTCAAGAAAACTGAATTTAAAAACCGATGCCTCTTTAAGATTTGAGCATGGCCTTGACCAAAATTTAACTGAATTTGCTATCAATCAAGCATCTTATTTAATTCAAAAAATTACCGGGGGAAAAATATGCCAAGGTTTAATTGATATTTATCCTCAAAAAGTCCTACCAAAAAAAATTAAATTAAATTTAGATTATTTAGAAGGTCTCTCAGGGGTAAAAATCACTCTTAATGAAATTAAAAATATCTTAAAAAGATTGAATTTCAAAATCATTCAATCACTCAACCGCTCAACCACTCAATCACTTATAATTGAGGTTCCGACTTTTAGACTGGATATTTCTTTGCCCGAGGATTTAATTGAAGAGATTGGTCGAATCTATGGCTATCAAAAAATTCCTTCTATTTTTCCGGTTGCCGCTTTAATCCCGCCAAAGAAAAATTTAGATATCTTTTGGGAGAGTATGACAAAAGATATTTTAAAAGAAGTTGGTTTTAGCGAAGTTTATAATTATTCCTTTATTGGTCAAAAGGAAAGAGAGGTTTTTCAATATCAAGAGAAAGAGATAATTGAGGTAGAGAATCCAACCAGTCTTGAATTTCAATATTTAAGACCAGGTTTAATTCCAAATTTATTAAAAAATATCCAAAGGAATCAAAAAAATTTTGAGGAAATAAAGATATTTGAATTGGGAAAAACATTTAAAAATATCAAATATCAAATATCAAAAATTTCACCCGACCAAATTTTTTCCAAGAAAAATTTGGGCGGACAAGCAAATCAAAATTCAAAAATAATTGAAAAAAGAATGTTGGCTGGGTTAATAAATAGAGAGGCGTTTTATAAAATAAAAGGGGTGGTTAACTCTTTGTTAAATAAATTAGGGATAAGTAATGTTTGGTATGTTGAGTATCAGCCGAGTCCAGAAGATTTAAAAACTTCTTTTTGGCAATTAAAAAGATGCGCCGAGATTAAAATTAACAATGAAGAGATTGGTTTTTTAGGCGAAATTTCTTCAAGGATTTTGAATAATTTAAAAATTGAAAATAAAGTTACAGCTTTTGATATTGATTTTGAGAAGCTCTCTAAATTGGCTTCCGAAGAACATGAATATCAGCCCATTTCCCGTTTCCCGGCCGCTGTCAGAGATTTGGCAATTTTAGTTCCCCGAAGAGTGAAGATAGAAGAAGTTTTAAATAAAATTAAAAATACCGGTGGTTCTTTAATTCGAGATATTAATCTTTTTGATATCTATGAAGGAGAAGAGATTCCTGAAGGTAAAAAAAATTTAGCCTTCCATCTAATTTATCAGGCTAAAGATAGAACTCTCTCTTCTGAAGAAATTGATAGAATCCAAAATAAAATTATTCAAACATTAGAAAAGGAATTAGATTGGGAACTAAGAAAATAAATTAAAATTTAAATATCAAATCAAATAAAAAATCAAACCAAAAGTCGAAGAATTAAATAATGTAAATTCAATTTAGAAGCGCAACTTTGAGTGATATGCTCAAGTCGTTCAGTAAACCATTCGGTTGCGCTTGCAAATTAAATGTAGGTGATTTAATTTTTGATCCTCTGTGTGACAGTGAAATGGTGGGAATTGTTTCTTATATATTGGGAAGAAATTTTATTATGGGTGATTTAAATCAAAACGGAAAACTTGTTTTTAAACACTTGCTTAATTATTAACTCAATAAAAATGGGTGGTTCAAGATATAAAATTAAG
>DYHM01000089.1 GCA_020724125.1 Patescibacteria group bacterium
ATGGAAACTGATTGTAAAAACACAATAAATTCCATAAATTTTCATTAGTTTCCATTAATTTCCATTTTATTTTTGAATTTAGAATTTTGAATTTGTTTAGGATTTAGAGTTTTGAATTTAGGATTTTATTCTGGAATTTGATTGAAAATTGAAAATTGATAATTGAAAATTGTATATCTGCGGTTTGACTTTTGAGTTTTAGTTATTATGTCTTCTTTAAAAACATTTACTATTACTATTCCTGACGAAGTGCAATTTATTATTGATACTTTCCAGAAAAATAATTTTGACGCCGAGCTTGTTGGCGGTTGTGTTAGGGATATTTTGCGCGGATTAGAACCGCAAGATTGGGATGTGGCTGTTAACGCCAAGCCAGAAGAAATTGGCAATCTTTTTTTACGAAGTTTTTCAAATAATAAGTTTGGGACAGTAAAAGTTTTAATTCCTAAAAAGAAATCAGATATTTCCGGGGATTCCGAAGAGCAGAAAAAAGAATTTATGGAAATTGAGGTTACGCCGTTTAGAACAGAAGAGAAATATAGCGACAAGAGACATCCGGATGAAATCAAATGGGCAAAAACCATTGAGGAAGATTTAAAAAGAAGAGATTTTACAATTAACGCGATGGCCTTAAAAGTTCAAAGTTCAAAACTCAAAGTTCAAAATTCAAAATTTAAAATTATTGATCCGTTTAACGGTCAAGAAGATTTAAAAAATAAAATTATTAGAGCAGTTGGGAATCCCGAAGAACGTTTTAATGAAGACGCTTTGCGATTGATAAGGGCGATAAGATTTGCTGTTTCTTTGGGGCCAAAAATTTGGCAAATTGAAGAAAAAACCTCTGAAGCCATTAGAAAAAACGCTCATTTACTTCAATTGATCTCTATGGAGAGAGTTCGCGATGAATTGGTTAAAATAATAGATTCGGTTAATGGGGGTCGAGGCGTAGAAATTCTCCGACGCTATCAACTTCTTCAACATCTTATTCCAGAATTAGAAGAAGGGTTTGGCGTTGAGCAAAACAAACATCATATCTATCAAGTTTATCAACACAATTTGTTGAGTTTAAATTATGGTTGTCAGAGAAAATTTTCAAAGCTCGTAAAATTAGCCGCGCTTTTACATGACATTGCCAAGCCGAGAACAAAACAAGGCGAAGGCTCGGAATCTACTTTTTATAATCATGAAGTTGTTGGGGCGGAAATGGCTTATCAAATCTTGAATCGTCTAAAATTTTCCAAAAAAGAAATTGAAAAGATAGTTAAATTGGTGAGATATCATCTTTTTTATTATAATGTGGGCGAGGTAGGGGAGTCGTCGGTTAGACGTCTTTTAAGAAAAGTTGGTTGGGAGGATATCTCCGGTCTCTTAGAAGTTCGTCAGGCAGACAGAATTGGTTCTGGGGTGCCAAAAGCCGAGCCTTACAAACTTCGACATTTAAAATATCTTTTTGAAAAAGTTTCCCAGGATCCAATTTCTCCTAAAATGCTAAAAGTTGCAGGTTATGATGTAATGCGGATTTTGAATATCCCGCCGGGACCAAGGGTGGGACAAATTCTTTCTTATCTTTTGGCTGAAGTTTTAATTGATCCTAAAAAAAACGACCGCGTCTTTTTAGAAAATGAAATTATATCTTTAAAAGAAACAACGGACCAAGAGTTAAAAAATTTAACCCAGAAGTCTCAAGAAGAAATAGAAAAAATAGAAACCAAAAGAGATGAAATGACTAAAAGCAAGTATTGGATAACATAACAAGGACAAAATGTATTTGTTTTACCGTAATTTTTCAACCCTTTATAATTTTAACGGTTACTATTCTGGATTTTGGTCCATCAAACTCAACCAAAAAAATCTGCTGCCAAATTCCCCGGACTATCCGACCATCATTAATAGGAAAATTTTTCTCTTGTCCCGCAAGGCCGGAAAGGATATGGGAATCGGCATTATCGTCTATCTTATTATGGCGAAAATCAAACCCGGAAACCAATTTTTTTAAAACATCAATCCAATCTTGCTTCAAGTTTTCTTCGTTCTCAGTCAATAAAATACCAGCGGTCGAATGCGGAACAAAAACCAAAACCAATCCGTCTTTAATGCCGCTTTCTTTCACTACTTTTTCAACTTTCTCTGTAATATCAATTAGTTGAAATCTCTCTTGGGTTAAAATACTAAATTCATTCATTATAATAGTTTTATTTCTTGAAATAAACATTCCAACATTCTCAAGAATGTTGGAATGTTTTTATTTTAATTTTCTTTAAATGTTCTCTTTAAATAAAATGTTTTCTTTAAATGTTTTTCGTCTTAAAAAATTTTTAGAAACCTGACAATTTTTTTTGAAAATTAAATTGAAACATTTTTTTGAATAACTTGAATTGCGAAAATAAAAAATAAAAGCAGACATACAAAAACAACTATGGTTATTATAACTTACTTAAAAAAA
>DYHM01000090.1 GCA_020724125.1 Patescibacteria group bacterium
TGTTGTCCAATAGACTACAATACCATCCAATAGATTGCCATTCTTGTCTGTTAATGTGCCTGTTATGGTTGATGTGCCATTATCACCAGAGACTATGCCTGGATTGGCAGAGAGGGTAAAGATTGCGGGTTCTCCTTGTTCTATGGTAATGGTTGTTGTTCCAATTATGTTTGTTGTTGTTCCTGTGATTATTGCTGTCCCTGAGGTATTTAAGCCAGTGATGGTTGTTGTAGCAATGCCATTCTTTGTTGTTGATGTGGCTGGGATTATTCCCTTGGTTGTTGTCCAATAAACTATAATACCATCCAATAGATTGCCATATTTATCGGTTAATGTGCCTGTAATAGTTGATGTGCCATTGTCTGCAGAGACTGTGTCTGGATTGGCAGATAAAGTAAGGGTGGCTGGGTTTCCTTGTTCTATAGTAATGGTGGTTGTTCCAATTATGTTTGTTGTTGTTCCTGTGATGAGTGCTGTTCCTGGGCTATTTAATCCAGTGATGGTTGTTGTAGCAATGCCATTCTTTGTTGTTGATGTGGCTGGGATTATTCCCTTGGTTGTTGTCCAATAAACTATAATACCATCCAATAGATTGCCATTCTTGTCTGTTAATGTGCCTGTTATGGTTGATGTGCCATTATCAGCAGAGATTGTGCCAGGATTGGCAGATAAAGTAAGGGTTGCGGGGTTTCCTGCAATAATATGAATGGTTGTGGTTGCAGTTGCCTTTGTTGATGTTCCACCTTCGTTTGTTGAGAGAAATGTTGCGGTATTGGTAAGGTAGGTGTTTATAGTTACTGTTCCTGGTATATAGACTACTACTGTGTATGTCCCTTGGAGATTATCCTCTAAAGAGTCATCCCAAATAATGGTATGTGTTGCGGGATAATATGTTCCCGTTGGTGTGCTTGTTGAATAAATCAAGTATTGAGGTAGCTTATCCTCTATCCTGAAGTCATAGCTATAGCCTGTTGAGCCCGTAGAGTATGTTATGGTATAGGTACAATATTCACCAGGTGAATATTCTTGTTTATCTGCCTTTTTTGTCAAGGTAATAGTAGCTGGGTCAAGAAGCTCAATATCAATATTGGTTAAGGTTAGTGTTGAAGCAGAGAGTGTGACAGTTGCCTGATTTTCAAAGGTTTTATATATTCCAAAAGGCTCAACGCCAAAGTTAAATGGGTCTTCTGTTCCAAAAAGATATGGAGGTACTGAATCCATAAAGGCACAGACATAATATGTTCCCAATGTGCCTATTAGGGTATATGTGCCAGCGGAAGAGATTAGGGTATATAGAGTAAGACCCTCACCCTCCGAAAAATCTTCCCTAGCAACAACACAAATTGTCCCTGTCTTATTCCCTGTATAAGAGATTGTCCCTGTGATTGTGCCAATTTGTGGTGGGGGTGGTGTGACTTGATATTCATAAGCACCCATATCTACCATAGCTATGCCATCGTTGTCTCCATCTATTATCCTTGGATTGCCGTCTTTGTCGGTCGATGGTAAGCCATAAGGTGGTGTATTTATGCCTGCGTCTATGCAGGGGGAGGTTGATTGAAGGTGGAAATCTGATGGGCTTATGAATTGAGGATCCTGTGAAATGTTACTATTATAGGAATAGCCTCCTGATAAGATATTATTATAGTTAACACTAGGACTACTTTGAGATGTTTTAATATTAGTAACAATGTTGTTGTAAATACTCGGATTGGAATCATACTCACAATAAATGCCATCTCCACTATTTTCTACTATTGTATTGTTTAGAATAATGAATGAGGAGGAATATGCATAATAGCACTTAATTCCAATCCCCGCATTTTTTGTTATTATGTTGTTAACAATAGATGGAAAAGGGAAAGAAGGAGTTTGACAGATAATACCACTACCATTTTTTGTTATTGTATTATTTAGAATGAATAAAGCAGATTTATATGAATAAATGCCAGCACCTGTATTTTCTGTTATTATATTATTATCAATGTATGGAGACTCACTAGAATTGAAACCAGGGCAGCTAATACCCTTATCATTTTTTGTTATTATGTTATTTTTGATTATTGGATCTGCATATAAATTACACAATATTCCACTGCCAGTCATAAACCATCCTGTTGCTCCAGTAATCCTAAATCCAGATATAGATGCTCTATCTGCACTATTCCACTGAAACGTTACAGCATTTACATTATTAAACATTGATACATCTATTGTCGGTATCCCAACACCAATTAAGGCAATCCTTTTTTCGATATAAACCTTCTCAGTATATGTTCCAGCCAAAACAGAGACTGTGCCACCAATGGGACAGACATCTACCCCTTCTTTGATAGTTGTATAAACTCCTATTATCTCTCCCGAAGAATTATATATACTGAAATAAAATTGGTTTTCAAGTGTTAACAACTTCTATATGAAAATT
>DYHM01000091.1 GCA_020724125.1 Patescibacteria group bacterium
GTTAGAAACTTAACAGCGCTAATTTAGATGATAGCAGGTTTTAAAAACATGTCAAGCGGAATTTCAATGGAATAACAAATGCGAGAATAACAAATACAAATATTCTTTCTGAAAAAAATATGAGTCTTCCAAAAAATAATTATAAGCTTGATGAAATTTTTAAAAAAGCGGAAGCGCCCGCAATTTCTGAATTTAATGGTGAATACTTTGTTGATATGTTAACTGGGCTTCCGAGTTTGAAAAAATTTTCTCATCGTAAAGTTTTTTATCCTAAAAACAACAAAATAATGGGTTATAATATACTTTTAAAAAACTGGAAATGGGGATATTTTTTTCTTGAAGAAGAAATTTGTAAAATTCCATACCTTGATGAGCATAGAAGGAAAGAAATGAATTCATTAAAAATAAATCCCGTTGGAAAGGATGAGACTTTAAACCCAACAACCGCCTTTTCTGAAAAAACTAACGAATTATATTCATCCCCGGCCCAAGCGGAAGGACTTTTTATTGGGGTAATAGTGATAAATTACGACAGGCGGGAAAATTCGTTTCTCACTAATAAAATCAGAGATTATGTTAGACGTATAGATGAAAATTTATATCTTGGACGATTTAATTATTTTTTTAGGGGAAAACCTCGTTTTTTAGGATATTTTTCCTTAACAAAAAGTGATTGATTTCTTATTAAAAAATTCTTAAAATTTGAAATAAAAACAAAGGTCGACAAATTTATTTATCCTGCGCCAAAAATTTCGGTGTGGGATAAAAAAATAAAAAATATTTTTTATGACCAAAAACAAAAAATCTTTTCTAACGGAAAGTTTGGTTTTGATAAGTTTATTTTTAGCATTGCCAGTTTTTGTCGCGGCGCAATCAACTGATTTAAAACCGGATTTAAGCGCAATAGAGCCATTAAAACCCATAGAGCCAACCGTGAAACCAATTGAGACATGGCAAGATGAAGCGACCGATCCCTGTCTTCGGTTTTGCGCTGAAGAGCAAACCAGGTGTTTATCTGACATCGGCAGAATCTGCGGAGAGGCGGTAGACAGTTGTGTAAAGAAGGGCAGAGAAATAACCGGAACAGACTGTAAAAAAGAATACAACGAATGTTATGAAAGAAACAACAGAGAAAGATGTTTACCGCAATACGAATCTTGCGCTAAAAAATGTTCTATTGAACAAAAACCAAAACCAATTGAGGCGAGACCAATTGAATTGCCAAAAATAAAACCAGTTGAACCTGTTTTACCGGCAATAGACTGGTGTATTGAAAAGTATACAAAATTAGGCTATTCTCCCGAGAAAGCAAGGAAATTCTGCGCGACGCCGAAGCCCGAGGTAACGCCGGCCATAAAAAATCCTTGCGATGAGTTAAAAACATTAGAATCCGTCTATAACGAGATGCTTAAAAAAGAAGCTTATTTGGAAGAGATGATTGCTGCTGGTCAGGCGGAAAAAACAATCCTTGAAGATTTGAGCCGAGAAATAGAATTTTTAAAGAAAAAAATCGGCCAGATGCGTTTTGCCTGTCAGCAAGGCAAACCGATCGATGAACCTCCTTGTCTTCGTCTCTCAAAATTAGAAACGATTTATGCTCAGTTAAGCCAAAAGTTTTTGACTAACAGGGATTCAATTTTAAAGAAAGAGATAGATAAAATTGTTGAAGAAATAATCAGATTGAAAAAAAAGTGCAGGGGAGCAAATATTCAAGCCGAGAAACCTGAATCTCTGTTGGAAATAGAGAAAATTTATGAAACAAAAGTAAAAGAAGTTAAAGAAGAAATTGGCTCAGAAGAACTTGCCCCGGAGGGCGCTCCCGTTGCGGAGACTGCTCCGGAAATCGCCTTGGAGATTACCCCGGAACTTGCCGCAGAAATTAAAAAAATAAATGAAGAAAAAAAGAAAATGATAGAAGACTTCATTAGGGGAATAGAAGAAATTGACCTTAAAAAGACAAGATTGATTAAAGAAATGAAGATAAATAAAGAAAGGGTTTTATTGGAAGATATACCAACCCCGGCTATGCCGGTAGAAGTTGAAATAGAAGGAAAACCGCTTCGAATTAGTCCCTCTTTAAAGGGATTAACCATAGAAGAAGCCGGAGTAAAAGCAGAAGGTAATGTTGAATTAGAGTATGAGCAAGGCAATCTTGTCGGCGCAAAGAGCGGAAAACCGATAAAAATTCTACCCTCGGAAGCAATAGATAAAATAAAAGAAAAGACAAAAGAAAAAATAAAGGAAATAAATCTCAAGGATGAAAAAACATTAAAGTATATTGCTAAAACAGAAAAAAGAGGAAAACTCTTTTGGGTTATTCCTTTGGATATTCCAGTAAATTATGAAATGGATGTAGAGACCGGAGATTTAAAAATAAAAAAACCCTGGTGGAGTTTCTTGGTGAGATAAAACAGATAAAAGT
>DYHM01000092.1 GCA_020724125.1 Patescibacteria group bacterium
AACCGATATTCAATTTTGAGTTTTTATTGTTTGAAAATTTTAAATATTTTGAATTTGGAATTTAGAATTTTGAATTTTTGATTTGCTTGCCCGCCTAAGTTTTGTCTTGCAAAACTTAGGCGGGTTTGCTTTCAAACAAATTTTCAATGTCGCTTTTAAGATAATTTAGATTTAAGTTTTCCGTTCTTGTCTAAATAAGATTGTTTGACTAATTTTATTAATAATATACAATGGAAGTAAGAGTATTTATTACTTTTGTCAAACATATAACATGGACAGCCTAATAGCCAAATTATACCAGTCTCTCAAAACAATTCTAACCACCAAGGATCTGGCTTTACTTTGGGAGGAAACAAATCCAATCAACCTTAAATCCAAGATCAGCTACTATACTAAACAAGGCGCTTTAATCCGATTGACCAGGGGAGTTTTTGCCAAGGACAAAAATTATCTTCCAAGAGAATTGGCAACAAGTATTTATACCCCTTCTTATATCAGTTTTGAAACTGCTCTTCGGGAAGCAGGCGTTATTTTCCAGCACTACGATACGATATTTGTCGTCAGTAAGTGGCCAAAAACCATAACAATTGATAAATATACCTTCACTTTCAGAAAATTAAAAGATATTGTTTTGTATAATTTAACAGGGATAATAAATAAAGATAATTACAGCATTGCTTCTCCTGAACGCGCGTTTTTGGATATGATTTATTTATTTCCGAATTACTATTTTGACAATTTAAAGCCGATCAATTGGGAAAAGTGTTTTAAAATAGTTAAGATTTACAATAACAAACAATTAATCAAACGGCTGAATAAATATTACAAAAATTATGCTCAATAAAGAAAAACACCAATTGATAATGGGACAAATTTTGAAAGACATCTATACTGATATTTCCATTGCCTCTTTATTGGGTCTTAAGGGCGGCACCTGCGCCTATCTTTTCTATGGTTTACCTCGTTTTTCAGCGGACTTGGATTTTGATTTACTAACACCTTCTGAAAAAAATCAGGAAATAATTTTTAATAAAATTAAATCAATTTTGAAAAAGTATGGCGAAATTAAAGATATCTACTTAAAGCGGTTTACGATTTTTGCGTTGCTTTCTTATGGCGACGAGGACCATAATATTAAAATTGAAATCAATGTCCGCGAGTTAACGCCCGATATTAAAGATTATTACGAAATTAAAGAATACCTTGGAATCTCAATGTTTATTGCTAAAAAAGATTATTTATTCGCAAACAAACTATGCGCTTTAACATTAAGAAAAGAAACAACAACGCGTGATGTTTATGATATTCACTATTTTGCTAAAAACAATTGGGATATAAATTCCGAAGTAATAAAAATAAGAGTCGGAAAGAATATCAAAGAATATTTGACTGATTGCGCAGCTTTTATTAAAAAAATAAAAGACAATCAAATTTTACAAGGCCTTGGTGAATTGATAGATAAAAAAGAAAAAACTTGGGTTAAGAATTATTTGAAATCCGATACCATCTTTATGTTAAGAAATTATATATCCGCGCTGAAATAATTTAGATTTAAATTTTCTGTTTTCATTTTGTTTTGGATTTAGGTATTTTTATTACCCATTTCCTGAAAGCATAATTTTCAAGACTTGACAAGAAAATCAAGATTTGCTATCATTAAAGCAAAATTCAGAGAGAAGAAATAGTTCTTTAAAAAATGAAAAGGGAAATCTTTCTGGGCGCCAAAGTGGACATAAAAAATGCAAAATGCAAAAATCAAAATGTAAAATGATAATGTAAAATTTAAAATTTTGTGTCCAGTTTGGCGCTCGGAGAGAAATTAAAAAGAGTGCCAGGGGGTAATAAAAATGAAAATTAATATAAAAAAAAAGATAAAGAAAGTAAAAGATGCAACGGATGGAAGTGATATAGAGTATATGGAATATGAAATTTCATGCAAACCACTAAACGACTTTACTAAGCCTGTTCCAGAAACTGAAATTGAATACCTTGACCTCACAGATGGTGAAAAAAAAACGTTATACTCAGAAGCAAGCAAATTTAGAAATATCATGTTTACTCTCCGAAAACGGCTTTCTGATGAAAAGAGTATTTGTTTTCTTACATCCTTCTCTCTACCATCATGTGTTCTTCCGTCGTTAATAATAAGTGCTCATTTTGTAAAAGATAAAGACTCCTCATGGATAGAGGCGGAACAAATAATTGATAATTTAATCAAAGAGATAGCTGCCCCACTCTAATTTAAGTTTAAGAGAACAAGGAATTTAAAATATCAGAATAAAAGATAAAAGAGTAAAGAAATAATTTTACTCTTTTTTTATTCCCTCCAAAATCTCAAAAATTTTTTAAAATTTGGTCTTATATTATTTTTGATAATTATCG
>DYHM01000093.1 GCA_020724125.1 Patescibacteria group bacterium
AATTTGTTCATAATATGCAAGATAAAGGGTGTCAACTTTCATCTTGCATATAACCGTTAACAGTTAAGGTGAAAGGGAGATATTTTCTAAAATTGAGTATTCAGCGCCACTTCTTTTTAATTTGCTTTCCATAATTTGGATTGAATCAACTTTAAATTCTAAATTAAATTCTTCTTCAATTTCTGGTCTTTCTTCCGGTTCAATCCTCCGCCATTCCCATGCCCTAATTCTCGCTAAACTAATATGAGGCGAGAATTCTCTTTTCTCTATTTTTTTAAAAATACCTGTCCTGATTATCTCTTTTTGTAAATCTTCAACCAATTTCAGCAGTTCTGGTTTTTTTTCTAATTCTAACCAAATCAAACGCGACGGCATTATGCCCGGCGGGCCATAGCAGATTTTTTTAAATTTCAGAAAAAATGGTTTTGGGAAAAGATTTATTCCCTTAATAATTTGAGTCAGTTGAAAAATTTCTTTTTCTGATAAAAGACCCAAAAAAAGCAAGGTAAGATGAAAATTTTCTTTTTTTATCCACCTTGCTGATTGTTTCAGTTCCGGCCATTTTTGACTAAAAACCATCAACTCTTTTTTTATTTCTTCAGGTAGATTTATAGCAATAAAAATACGACGGAGCATAAGGACTTAATTTCTGATTTTTAATTTTTAATTTTTAAAAATTCAGAAATTCTAAATTCATTCGAAGTTCAAAATTCTAAATTCAAAAACAAAATAGAAATTAATGGAAACTAATGGAAATTTATGGAAATTTATTGTGTTTTACAATCAGTTTCCATGAATTTCATGAACGAAGCGAATAAATTTCTATAAGTTTCAAATTTAGTTTTGGATTTTGGATTTAAAATTTATCAAAAAATAAATAGTGAATTGGGAATCTATTCTTTTAAGAAGATAGCTATATCATAAGCGTCATCGCTTCCGTCTGGCTTAACCTCATCAGGATAACCCCGAGGAGTAATACAGCAAGAAGGTCTTTCATTGGTGGGACAATAGGCGCTTTCGCAACTGGCATACAAAATAGCATAAACGCCAGTACAGCCGCAAGGATTATTAACCTTAGCATAACGATAAACACAGGATTTTCCATGAATTGTTTCTCCTTTCCATTCTAAGAGAGGTATTTCTAATAAATTTTCATCAATCAATGGCTGAATAAATGGATCAGCAAGCTCAATCTTATTACCTCTATCCCAATTAACCCCAAATATAAGACAATCGGCGTCAGTGCTGGTTGGAAAACGATTGTAAATTGAGTGGTATAAACGCAAAGCATAAGAAATTTGATGAAATTCTTGGGTTCGGCGGGCGTCCCGACTCCGGGACAGGGCTTGAAAAGAGCCAGATATTATTACTCCAGCCAAAGTTATAACTATTATTATTACCAATAAAAGCTCGAGTAAGGTAAAACCCTTTAATCTTTTTTTTGTTTTTTCTAAAAAGAGTTTCATAAAATTGACTTAAATAATCCTAATCCGCCATAGAGGCTAATAATTTCTCCGTATTTTGAAGTTTTTATTCTTGGCAAGGGATAAATCCTTAATCTTTTTTTAAGGATTTGTTTTATTTGCTTAATTCTTTTTTTCTGATTAATCGCTATTCCACCGCCAACAACAATCAAACCTGTTGGGTTAATAACAATAAGATTAATTAATCCCTGGGTAAAATATTCAATTACTTCTTTCCATTCTTTTTCTGATAAATCAGCTATTTGTTTTTTATATCTTTTTTGAATGCCATGACCAGCGCAAAAAGACTCCCAGCAACCCCTTTGACCGCAAGCGCATCTTAGATTTTCATTCCAGTTAATAATATGATGACCAGGTTCAAGGGAAGAAATATGAATTTTTTTATCAACCCAATAGACGCGGCTGCCGCCAATACCAGTGCCCCAATTAATAAATAAAAAATTTTTATTAAGACCATGACCATATATTGCTTCGCCGTATGCCGCCATTGTCGTATCATTTTCCAAAATCACAGGACACTCAAATAAATCAATTAAATCTTTATCAACGGGCTTGTCATTCCAATCGGAAAGATGAGAACATTTTTTTATTTTACCATTACTTATTACCCCTGGCAAACCAATGCTAATTCTTTTAATCCTTGAATTGGTTATTTTCTGGATGGCCTTAACTATATTTTTAAAATCAATCTGATAATTATTTTCAGCGGGGAATTTAAGGATTTTGATAATTTTCGGCTGGTTTAAAGATTTAAATCCCGCCACTCGGATATTTGTTCCTCCAACATCAATAATAATATTCATAAATTTTTTTTAGAGTTTATTATTCTAATAAGCGGCGCGCAAAACTTTAGTTCTTCCATAATCTATCTTTATCTGTCTTTCAT
>DYHM01000094.1 GCA_020724125.1 Patescibacteria group bacterium
TCTAACCTTATTTTATCTAACCTTATGAGGCCGTTGAATAATTTTGAATAATTCTTGATTTTTGATTCGTGATTCGCGGAGATTCGTATGATATTTGTGAAGATTCGTGTGATAGTCATGGTTTTTTACGCGAACCAACGCCAATCAAGAAACAAATCAGCAGAGAAAATAATTATTTAACACTCTTCTTATACTGAGATAATAATAACAAATCCCTTTTAATTTTTCAAACAAGTGATTTTTATTGAAATTTTCTATTAATGTTAATGTTTTTCTATCGAGGTTGAACCTCATTAAATAAATTTTTCTTTAAATTTTTTTTGATTTATTGATTTTATGATTTATTGATTTTACATATTTTCACGATCGTGAAAATATGTAATTGTAAAAACATTCCAACAGAAATCAGGGGGCGCTCCCTTGTTGAATTATTAATTTCGGTTAGGATTTAAATGTTTCAATCAATAAACAAATTTCAATCAATAAACAAAAATGAAAAAAGAATTTACAATTAAAGGAATAAAAATCATATTTAATTATCTTGCCAAGCATAAAAGAGATTTGGTTCTATTATCAATCCTTGGAGTGATCTCGGCTATCGCAAACGGCAGCGTCCCCTATCTTATAGGGCGTCTTTTTGATTCTATTTTAAAACCATCAACAATTTTTATTGGCGCGCAAATTGAAATACCGCTATTTTTATTTTTCATTTTTATCTGGCTTATAGTTCAACTCGCGACAGATATTGTTGACTGGCGAAGCAGCATAAAAAGAGAAGCGATTAGAGAAAATATCTGGGGCGATTATATTGTGAATGGGGTGGCGAGGATTTTAGAATTTCCGATTTCATTTCATAAAAATCAAAAAATGGGAGGAGTTATGGATAAAATAGACAGAGCAGCTAATTTCTTGAATACTATTATAGACAATATTATAAATCTCACTCCTAAATTTTTAAGCATTTTTGTGGCGTTTTTGATAACTTTATTTATAAAACCATTATTGTCTTTTGTTTTATTGTCTGGCGCCGCGCTCTGTGTTGTTATTTTAATAAAATTGGTTTTACCTGCTGCTAAATTTCAAAAAGAAACGCATAAAGCTTATAACAAAATGTTCGGTGACGCTTATGATGCGGTTATAAATGTTCAAGCAATTAAGCAAGTGGTAGCGGAGAAATACGAACACAAAAAGGTTTATAAATCAAAAGTAAAAAGTGAAAAACTTTGGAAACAATTAACCCAAATCTGGCAGGGATTAAATTTTTACCAACGGTTAATTATTTTGACGACCCAACTTATTGTTTTTTCCGTCTCTATTTTTCTTATTCAAAAAAATCAAATGACAATAGGCGAATTAATAATGTTTAACGGATACGCAGTAATGTTTTTTACTCCTTTTGCCAGATTAGGATATGATTGGCAGACAATTCAAAACGGCTTGGTCGCGATTGAACGTTCAGAAAAAATTTTAAATTTGCCAAAAGAAAATTATGAACCCCAAAGGGCTGTAATTCTTTCCGAAATTAAGGGAGAAATTATTTTTGAAAATGTCAGTTTTAGTTATTACAAAAAACACAAAAAAATTCTTGATGAAATAAGTTTTAGAGTTAGACCGGGGGAAATTGCGGCGCTGGTTGGCGAATCAGGGGTTGGTAAGAGCACAATAATTGATTTGATCTCTGGATTTTATTTTTCCCAAAAAGGAAAAGTATTGATTGACGGGCATAATATCAAAAATCTCAATTTAAAATTTTTACGGAGCAAAATTGCCGTGGTTCCGCAGGAAGTTATTTTATTTAACGACACAATAAGAAACAATATCGCTTATGGTAAATTTTTAGCCACTGATATCGAAATAAAAGAAGCGGCTGAAAAAAGTCATAGCAATGAGTTTATAGAATCCTTTCCGAAAAAATATAATCAGATTGTTGGCGAACGAGGCATTAAACTTTCGGTTGGTCAGAAACAAAGAGTGGCGATTGCCCGGGCAATTTTAAGGGACCCGCGGATATTGATTTTAGATGAACCAACCTCGGCGCTCGACGCAAAATCGGAAAAATTTATCCAAGAGTCATTAGAAAAATTGCTTCAAGGAAAAACAACTTTCATTATCGCTCACAGATTAAGCACGGTTCGCAAGGCAGACAAAATTTTGGTTATTAAAGATGGAAAAATTGTTGAACATGGAAATCATAAAGAACTTATTCAAATTCCAAATGGTCATTACCGTCATCTTTACGAACTACAAATCGGATTGAAGTGAAAATTACAACCATAGCAAGTTGCGGAATATTTAAATTAAACAAAAACAGCGGTCGCTATTCTCAATGGTTTGTTTTAAAAAGAATAAATGTTATA
>DYHM01000009.1:0-11853 GCA_020724125.1 Patescibacteria group bacterium
AAAAGGAAGAAGAGAGTGGGAGGATTTAAATAAACAAAGAGAAAAGGAAATTAAAAAGTTTATTGAGGCGGAAATTAACAAAGCAGCTGAATCGCCGGAAAACGCAACAAATAGCATAGAAGGAGTTTGCGATAAAATTAGAAAGGAATTAGTAAAAGATTGTATAGAAAATTTAAAAAAGAAACCAAAAGAAGTCCAGGAAGTTTCAAGGGCTATTAGACCAGTAATAATAGAAGAAGTAAAAGAAACAGCGCGAGAAGAAGGGTGTCCTGTAATTTCCCCAGAACAATGGGAAAAAGAACCGATGTGTCCTCTAATTGAATTATTAAAAGATTTAATGGGTTATCTAAAAAAATTACCCGAAGGTTATGATTTAAAAAAGGACACAGAAAAAATAGTTAAGGATTTTATAGACGAAAAGAAAAAAGAAGGAGGTTATGATTTAGGTTCCTTAGAAGATTTAGAAGGAATTATTAAGTGGTTCTTCGGATTGATATTTGCTATTTATCGAGAAGGTATTAAGTATCTTCTTACAGAGGCGGCAAAACCCACCGGTATAAAGGCCGTAAAGAAATAAGTTATCTGTTATCTGTTATCTGTTATGTGTTATGTGTTATGTGTTAAATGTTCATATGTCCAAACTTGCTTTATTTGGCAATAAAACTTTAATAGATTTTGTGAATAATTTAAAACTTGACAAAGAAGACAAAGGGTTTTTAATTGAAAAAATTCCCGAATTGGAATTGGAAGAAAGAGT
The DNA here is from genome assembly GCA_020724125.1 of Patescibacteria group bacterium. Taxonomy (GTDB): domain Bacteria; phylum Patescibacteriota; class Minisyncoccia; order Minisyncoccales; family CG1-02-41-26; genus DYHM01. The sequence goes on from DYHM01000009.1 coordinate 758, forward strand.
AAGTTTGCTTGAAACCTTAATTAAGGTCTACTTTTTAGACAGAGAAGAGGAGGGGTCAATTGAACGTTTGAAACAATTGTGGCCAAAAGAATAATGCTGATAAATCCTAAATCCAAAATCCTAAATTCTAAACAAATCTAAATGACCGAAATTCAAAATTCAAAACAATACGATTTAGAAGAACGAACTTTTGAGTTCGCAAAAAGAGTAAGAAATTATATTAAGAAACTTCCTCGAATAATTTTCAATATTGAATATGGAAAACAACTTATAAGAGCATCGGGTTCCCAAGCAGCAAATTATATTGAAGCTAATGAATCTTTGGGTAAAAAGGATTTTAGAATGAAAATAAAAATCTGCAGAAAAGAAGTAAAAGAAAGCAGACTTTGGTTGAGGTTAATAGAATCAATAACAGGAAATCAACAAGAGAGAGAAGATTTAATTAATGAAGCGACCGAATTGATGAAAATTTTCGGTTCCATATTAGAAAAATCAAAATAGTTTTGAATTTTGAACATTTGAATTTTGAATTTGTTTAGAATTTAGAAATTAGGATTTTGGATTTATTTATCTAAACTATGTTGGCAGTAATCAAGACTGGGGGCAAACAATATTTAGTTTCCCCGGGCCAAAAAATAAAAATTGAAAAACTTAAAGATAAAGAAGGCGAAGAAGTTATTTTTGACCAAGTTTTACTTTTGGAAAAAGAAGGAAAATTGGAAATCGGCGCCCCTTTTATTGATAAAGCAATAATAAAAGGTAAAATATTAAAAGAAGGCAAGGCCAAAAAAGTCGTTATCTTTAAATACAAACCCAAAAAAAATTACAAAATTAAAAAGGGTCATAGACAGTTATTCAGCGAGGTAGAGATTAGCGAGGTTTAATAAACGACTAATTCCAATGATAATTAAAAATCCTAAATCCAAAATCCTAAATCCTAAACAAATCAAAAATTCAAAATTCAAAATTCATTCGAAATTCAAAATTCAAAAACCAAAATTAAATTTGAAACTTATAGAAATTTATTCGCTTCGCTCATGAAATTCATGGAAACTGATTGTAAAAACACAATAAATTTCCATAAATTTCCATTAGTTTCTATTAATTTCCATTTTATTTTTGGTTTTTTATTTAAACTTATGCTTAAACAAAATTATCAAGATATTTGTTCAAACGTTTTGGCGGTTTTGCCCCCAAAACAGGAAAAGATTATTACCAGAAGGTTTGGCCTGGAAAGCGGTGAAAGAGAGACTTTGGAAAGAATTGGTCGGGATTTTGGCATTACAAGAGAAAGGGTTCGGCAGATTGAAACCAATGGTTTGCAAAAATTAGAAGAAGTAAAAAAAGAAAAAGAGGTTCAAAAAGTTTTTAATTTTCTTGGGCGATATCTAAACAAACAAGGAGGTTTAAAGCGGGAAGATATTCTACTTTCCGATTTAACTGGCAATCGCCCCCAAGAACAAAATCTTGTTTATTTCTTTTTGGTTTTGGGCGACCCCTTTCATTATTTTAGAGAGAATGAGAATTTTTATTCTTTTTGGACTACAGAAAAAATTCTTTTTAAGAAGGCCGAACAAATTTTAAATAACCTTTTATCTATTTTTGAAAAAGAAAACAGACCGTTAACAATGGAAGAATTTTTTAAGTTAGGAAAAAAAGAAGATTCAAAAGTTTTCTTTTCTTGTTTTGAAATTTTTAAATCAATTGAAGAAGGACCTCTGAATAATGTAGGTCTTGTTGAGTGGACTGAAATCAAACCTCGCCGAGTGGGAGATAGGGCTTATCTAATTTTTAAAAAAGCTAATCAACCGTTGCATTTTACAAAAGTGGCGGAGTTGGTTAATGAACTTGAGGGGCCGGTTTGTCCAGCGAGAAAAACCTTGACTCAAACTATTCACAACGAACTCATACAAGACGAGAGATTTGTTTTAATTGGCAAAGGAACTTATGCTTTAAAAGAGTGGGGGTATAAGCCGGGCATAATTAGAGATATTATTGTTGACATTTTAAGAGACGCTGGCCGACCATTAACCAAAGAAGAGATTGTTGAAAAAATACTTTCTCAACGTTATGTTAAAAAAAACACGGTTTTAATCAATCTCCAAAATAAAAACTTTTTTACCAAAAACAAAGAAGGAAGATATACCTTATAATTTTCAATTTTCAATTATCAATTATCAATTTTCAATTTTCAATTATCATATCAATCAAGCTCCACAATAAAATCCTAAATTCAAAACTCTAAACCTTTACCCGCTTCGCCCGGCCAAATTTTCTTTGAAAATTTGGCCGGGCGAGCAAATTCGAAATTCAAAATTCAAAAACCAAAAATAAAATGGAAATTATAGAAACTAATGGAAATTTATGGAAATTTATTGTGTTTTTACAATCAGTTTCCATGAATTTCATGAGCGAAGCGAATAAATTTCTATAAGTTTCAAATTTAATTTGGGATTTTGGATTTAGAATTTGTTTAGGATTTAGGATTTTGGATTTTGAATTTATTAATTTAAGGTATGTCTTTTCTTTCTCTTGCTTTATATATTTTAATGATTTTCGGTTTTATCTTTTTTTTTGTTTTTGCTTACGGTTGCGCAATTTGGACGGATAGAAATCCCAAAGAATCAAAAAATATCTTTGCCGGGATCGCGGTTTCTCTTTTTTATACTTTTAAAATTCTTCTGATTGGATTTTTTTTGATTTTACTCCTTTCTTTTTTTATTGATAAACCAATAAAATGATTCCAGAGCCCCTCTTTATAATTCTTTTGTTTTTAAAAACCTGGTGGTGGCTTATATTGCCTTTTTTTTTGTATGTTATCTGCGAAGGCCTTTATTTGTCTTGGTTAAGATGGGAAGTGTGGTATAAAGAACAAAAATGGGCAGTTTTGGAAATTATCCCGCCAGCGGAAATTGAAAAACCCTTTCGGGCAATGGAATACGTTTGCGCCTCTCTCTGGGCGATTTACGGCAGCGCTGACTGGAAAGGAAAATGGTGCGAGGGAGTTTTGCCTTATGGTCCTTATTGGTTTTCTTTTGAAATTGTCAGTTTAGAAGGTGAAATTCATTTTTACCTTCGGCTTCCCCAAGGCCACCGTCAATACGCGGAAACGCTTATTCATACTCATTATCCCGAAGCAGAAGTTTTAGAAGCTGAAGATTATACCCAAAAAATTCCTCAGGATATTCCTAATAATACCTACGATCTTAAAGGCGAGGACTATGTTTTTTTAAAAGATAATTCTTATCCCATTAAAACTTATAAATTCTTTGAGGTAGGCGCTTATAAATTTTTTGAAACCGGCGCTGGCGAACAGGAAGAAGCTGAAAAAAAAGTCGACCCCTTGCCTCTTTTAATGGAGGGTTTAGATCGGCTTAAAAAAGGAGAACAATTTTGGTTTCAGCTCGTTGCGGCTCCGATTACTAACAAAGATATTCCTTGGCAGAACGAAGCCCAAAAAATAGTTGATGTTTTAGCCAAGCGAACCGAGCCGATAAAAAAAACTTCAATTTTACAAGACCCTCTTGATGTAATTAAAGAATTTATTATTCTCGTTAGGGAAACAGCCAAAACTATAATTTATGATGTTATTTTGGGTCTATTTTTTCCTCCTTCTCTTGAAGAAAAAGCGGCTGAAAAAAAACCATCTTCAGTGATTACGCCCGGAGAAGACATTGTTATAAAAGCAATTGAAGAAAAAATCGCCAAGCCGGCTTTTAGAAGTTATCTTAGGGCGCTTTATATTTTTAAAAAAGACGCTTATAATCCCGCAAACGCCGCTTTGGTTAAGAATTACCTTGCCAATTTCAGAGCTGAAAATTTAAACGCTCTTGTATCTTGGTCTAAAACGAAACCTTCGATTGAATATTTTTTTAAAGAACGAAGAATATATTTAAGAAAAAAACTTCTTTTTGAAAAATATGTTAAAAGATTCCCTCCTTTATATCCGCAAATAATTGGCAAAGAAACGATTATTTTAAACATTGAAGAATTGGCGACTATTTTTCATTTTCCGGCCCTGGCGGGCTTTCTGCCGCCAGGCGTTCCCCGAGTTTCAGCCAAGAAAGGCGCGCCGCCGCCAGGAATACCAATGGAATAATGACTAATTTCTAATTTCTAAATGAATCCCAATGATTTAATTTTTAAAAAGTTTAAAAATTAAGAAATTAAAAATTATTTAAAAATTAAAAATTTGGATTTAAAAATTCATTTAGCCTTGTTTGCCCGCTCAAATTTTGTTTGCTTTGTTGTTTGTTCTTAATTTGTTTAAAAAGTGATAACAAAATAATATTTTTTGAAGATGAAACAAGTAAAATTTAGACGGGTGAGATATTTGCATTTTAAATTTTCATGGTTTTATTTTGTTAAGACCTGGCAACCGGTTTCAGTAACCGCCACTGTGTGTTCAAAAAAACAAGACAAAGAACCATCTTTGGTTTCGAAACCATGACCATCTTTGGATTCTTTTATTCTCCAATCGCCAACGCTGACCATTGGTTCTAAACAAAAAACCATTCCCTCTTTTAATTTTTCTCCTTGATGTCGTTTGCCAAAATTTAAAATATCAGGCGCCTCATGGGGTTTTCGACCAATACCGTGGCCGCAGAGTTCTCGAATAACATTAAAACCCTGACTTTCCACATATCTTTGAATGGCATTGCCAATATCGCCGATGGTATTGCCTATTCTCACTTTTTTTATTGCCAATTTTAACGCTTTCTTAGTAATCCGAATTAAGCGATGGACGTTAAAACTAACCTCCCCGACTGGCGCTGTTATTGCCATATCCAAACAAAAACTTTTGTTTTTTTTGTTGTTGGCGGAAATTTCCGAATCAGGATAACGAAGCCCTAAATCTAAAGAAATAATATCCCCTTCTTTTAATTGACGAGAAGAAGGCGCGTTATGACATATCTCTTCATTAATAGAAGCGCAAAGACAGGCTGGAAAATTTAGATAACCCTTAAAAGAACATCCGGCCCCCGCTTCTAAAATTAGGCCTTCAGCCAATCTGTCTAATTCTTGGGTGGTAATCCCCGGCTTTACTGCTTCTTTTAGCTGTTTCATTATTTCCGCCAAAATCCTGCCAGCTTCAGCCATTACGGCGATCTCTTTTTTTGATTTTAGATTAATCATTTTTTAACCCAATGTCTTTAGAATTGATTTGAAGACCTCGGCCGGAGAAAGAGAACCGTCAATTTTTTTAACTTTCATTTTTTCTTTTTTAAAATATTTAAGCAAGGGAAGAGTTTTTTCCCTGTGCTCTTTTAATCTAATTTTTATTGTGGCGGGGTCGTCTAACCCTTTTCTTTTTACTAATTTTGAGCCGTCCAGGGGACAATATTTAAGATTTTTTGTTTCTGAGGAATACAAAATAGAATGGCGCATTAATTGGCAAATTCGGCGATGGCTGTTTCGCCAAAGCGTTTCTTGGGGACTGATTTCCAAAAAGATTATTACGATATTTTTTGCGCCGTATAAATCTTTTAGGACAGGAATTATTCTCTCTGCGTCGGTCAAGGTTCTCGGCGCTCCCTCAATCAATAAATTTTTTCCTAATTTCGCCAATTCTCTAATTTTATTTTCCAACCAAAAACTTATTACTTCGGCGCTGCATAATTTTCCTGTTCGCCAAAATTTTTTTTCTTTGGCTAAGAAATATTTCTTCCCCTTGATTTCCGCAAATGCCCCTTTTGCCGCCTTCATTATTTGTTCCTCAATAATTTTACTGGGCTCTAAATGATATAAATTTAATTCTTCAGCTAAAAGCGTTGCCTGAACCCCCTTGCCGGCGCCCGGCGGTCCAAATAAAATTAAAACCTGCATAAATTGAATTTAAAAATAAATTTTGAACTTTTATTGTTATTGGAATTTTAGCAAAATTTTCAAAGTTCGGCAAATAATCTGAGCTTCTTTTATTTTTAATAAAGAACCAAAAATAAGATAGGAAGAAAATGCTATTAAAGAAGTAATGGTTAATTGAAATAAAATTTCTAACGGGGTTTGGATTTCACTAAATAGATAAAGAAGCTCAAAAACCGAATAGGTTAAAAGAGTCATTAAAACAGCAGATAAAAGAATTTTTTTAAATGAAGAATAAATTTTTTCAAACTCCAAAAATTTTAATTCTTTTTTAAGAGCTAACATTAATAAAAAAAATTGAAAAAGACCTGAAAGAGAAAAAGCCAAGGCTAAACCAATAACAGAGATGCTCGCTAAATCTTCAAGTTGAAAAACAGAGATAAATATCTTTTGGAAAAAATTTGAAAAACCTAAAAGCCAAACAAAAACCCAACAAAAAATTAAATTAAAAACCACGGTTACAAAAGCAATTTTCATTGGGGTCTTTGTGTTTTGAACAGCATAAAAAATTCTAAGCAAAAAAGGAACGAGGCAGGAGGCAAAAAGAAAAAGACCAAAGAGTCCCAAAGAGGCAGCGGTCAATTTAATTTGTTCCCAACCAAAATAACCCTGACCCAAAACCGAAGTCCCTAAAATCAATTGGGTTAATTGAGTTCGAAAAAGAACAATTAAACAACTTAAAGGAATAATTAAAAAAAGAATTCGAGAAAAAAGAGAGGTAAATTTTTCAGAAAATTTTTCTTTATTTTTTTCAACAAAAATTTTGGAAAATAAAGGAAAACTGGCCGTGGCAAAAGATAGTCCAATTAAACCAATCGGAAGATAGCGGAGATTGTTGGAAAAATTAAAAATACTAACCGCGCCCGACGAAAGAAGAGAGGCAATGGCTGTAATAATAATCAGATTTAAATGATAAGCGGTCGTTCCCATTGTTCTGGGAATCGTCAAAATTAAAATTTTTTTCAAAGAAGGATTTTTAAAGTTAAAAGAGAAACGAGGTAAAAATCCTATTCTTGAAAGAGGAACAATCTGAATTAAAAGATGAAGGAGAGCGCCTAAAATAACCCCCCAGGCCAGGCCAGGCAGCCCCAAAAATGAAACAAGAAACAGAATGCCAAAGATAATGCCGAGATTATATAAAATCGGAGCCAGGGCAATGGCAAAAAATAGGTTAAAATATTGAAGAACAGCGGCGAAAATTGCCGAGACTCCTAAAAGAATAGGGCTTAAAAACATTATTCTGGTTAATTCAGCGGTTAAGATTTGTTTGCTAAGCGAAAAACCAGGCGCAATAATTTTAACCAACTCCAGAGAGAAAAAACTTAAAATCAAAGAAATAAAAATTAAACCAAAAAGAAAAAAGGTAAAAACATTATTGATTAAATCTTTGGCTTCATTATGGTTCTCTTTAAATTTTTCCGTCAAAATCGGCAAAAAAGTAACTACGATTCCGGCGCTTATTAAAATTCCATAAATAAGATCCGGTATCTGAAAAGCGGCAAAGTAAATATCAGTTGTTTCTTTGGGGAAACGATTGGCTAAAAGATTATCTCGAAGAAGTCCCAAAAGACGACTGAAAAAACCCGAGAAAAAAAGCAAAATAGCGGCTGAGGTTATGGTTTTAGTTTTGGAATCTAAAATTTTATTTAGCATTTATTAATAAAAAAAGTCAAGCAAATAATAAGCCGAATTCTGTTCCCTATTTTTAATTCTTAAAGATAGGGCGCAACCATTTGTCTAGGCCGAAAATTACTCTCCGGCTCAAGCGAACTACTTTTCCTCCTCCTAACTTTTTAGGAGTGGGTTTGTTCTTGCTTCCGGGTAAGAGTTTAGCCGTTTCACCCCAAGAATTACTTCTTGGACTCACCCTATTTATTAGGGGTTCCTTGCCTTTCGGCTTGGAACGTCTCTGTTCGCATCTCTACCCCCTCCTAAGTTTTTACTTACTTGCTGTTTTTTATTTTTTTATTGGTTCTTAATTAAATTTTCTGTTTTATGGCTTATCTTGCCGTTAAACAAGTAAAAATTTAGGAGGGGACGACGGGTATTACCCGCTACCCTTTTAGATCCTCCCTTCTTTAATAAGGAAGGGAGGGAATAGAAGTTCGGACTTTCCTCCCCTTCCTAACTTTGTCCAGAAAGAATACTATTCTTTAGGTCGGTAGTTGCGCCAATATAAAATGAGAAATCTTTCTTGCTTTGAATTACATATAAAATATACATCGTATATAAAGGACAAAGTTAGGAGGGGGCGGTTGCTTTTTTGCTTGACTTTTTTTATTATATCAAAATTTTAATCCCGATACAAACCCGCGCCCATGAAATAGACATGGAGCAGATTTAGTTTTAAATTTTTGAAGTTATTTAAAAAAGCTTCAAAAACAAAATGGCACACTTCGCTCGAGGGAAGTGTGCCACGACCTATCGAAGGGTTTTAACCCTCACTTTTCAGTGATTTTAGCAAATTAAATCCCCTTGTCAAGAGATAAACTAAATTTCTGTTATTAACATTTTTAATCCTTCGGCTGGATTAATTCTCCCGATTTTTATATTCAAATCTGTTTCAAAAAGCTTTCGATAAATTTTTTTTAATTCTTCTAAGGAAAATTTTCTTGTTAAAAGCATTGCCTTTTTAATTACATAAGGGTGCATTCCCAAGGACTTACTCAATGTCCAAGGAGAGAAGTTATATTTTAAAACCAATTCAGCTGATTTTAATATTAATAAACTTCTAAATTGAAAATTTATCATTGAAAGAAGATAAAGAGGATTGTCTCCCTTTTCTAAGTGTTTTTGAATTAAATCAAGAGCAGTTCTTTTTTCTTTTTTAGCCAAAGATTCAATAGTTCTAAAAATATCGATTTCAATTTTTTGACCTACCAATAACTCAATGTCATTTTCTACGATAAACTGACCCATTTTATAATTAGCCAATTTTTCGATATCATTATTCAATCGCCAAAAATCTTGGTTTTCAAGCTCAAAAAGCTTTCTTATGGTTTTAATTTCTATTTTTACTCCCAAGTTTTGAAATTTTTTTCTTGCCCATTCTTCCAATTCTTTGCCGGCCAAAAAGTCAAACTCCTGAAATCTGCCATGCTTTTTAAGCGATTGAAAAAGATTGTCTTTTTCTGAAAATTTCTTTTTTTCTAAAATTAAAACTACTTCCGAAGCCCTTGATATTTCTTCAACCCTCTTTAAAAAATTTTTCTTGAATTCTTGATTAGAAAAAACATTTTTAAGAACTATTAATTTTTTTTCTTTAAAAAGCGATGGCTGAAAAAATTCTTCTTTAAATTCTTGATAAGAATTTTCTTCGGCGTCAAGGTATTTCAAATTTAACCCCCTTTTATGGGTTTTTTTGCAATGAGCGACTATTTCTTTTAATTTTTGTTGCGACCGATAAGTGTCTGGGCCGTAAAGAAAAATAAGCATTTTGAATTTTAAACATTTGAAAATTCTTCCTTGAGAAAATTATAATAATAAGAAGAAATTTTTTCAAGGTTTCGAAGGTCGCTTTCTTCAATTCTGAAACGATTAAGGGTTTCCCAATTTCCGGCGCTTAAAATCCTTAAAATTTTAACTGTCTCTACTTTGATTTCTTTAATTTTTGATTCTTCGGTTTTTGATTCTTTGTTTATGGAAAGACCTTTAAGACAGCGCCAGCAATAAATGCCGCCTTCTTGAGACGAAAACCAAAGAACTTCTGGTAAAAGTTTTTTTTGACAAATAAGGCAATTATAAATCTCGGGTTTATATCCCAAAAAAGAAACAAGATTCCAGAAAAAAAAGAAATAAATCAAAGGAAAACGTTCAAGGGAAAGAGTGGGGCTATTTAGTTCCTGAAGTGTTTTTTTTAATAAATCCCAGACCCTTTTATCTTTTTCTTCTTGACTAATCAAAGAGTTAATAACCTCGGCTATTTTACAGACAAGGGTTAATTTTTGAAAATCATTTTTGATATTTTTAAATTTTTCTATTAAAACAGCATCGGTTAAGGTTTTATAGTTTTTACCTTGAATGAATTCAATTTCTGATAAACAAAAGAGTTCGGCGCCGGAGCGCAATTTTGAAACTATCTTTCTGATTCCTTTGGCTAAAATTTCCAAGCGGCCAAAATTTTCTGTTAAAACAGTAAAAATCCGGTCTGCTTCTCCCTTGTCTTCTTTGGTTAAAAAAACTCCCTGAGTTCGATAATGAATAAAAGCCATCTATTTTTTAGTCATCAAGCTTTTTTTGTAGGTTTCTAAGTTTTCTAAAACAATGCCCAATCCTTTTATTACGCAATACAAAGAATTTTCGGCCACAAAACAAGGAACTCCCGTGTTTTGAGTAATCACGCGATCAAGATTTCTTAAAAGAGAACCGCCACCAGTTAAGGTCATACCCTTAGCCATAATATCAGCAGAGAGTTCTGGCGGCGTTTTTCTTAAAACTTGTTTTATTCCATCTATGATTTCCATCAGAACTTCCTTTAGGGGTTCAACTAATTCATTGGAAGAAATTTTGATATTTCTCGGCAAACCGGAAACCAGATCTCGGCCCCGCGCTTCAAAAAAATTTTCCTTTCGTTGACGATTAGCGGCGCCAATTGTTTTTTTTATTTCTTCGGCTGATTGAGCGCCAATGGCTAAATTGTATTTCCGTTTTATGTAATCAGAGATAGCCATGTCCATTTTATCTCCGCCAATCCTGATAGAATTAGCTGTCACAATGCCGCCTAAACAAATCACGGCAATTTCAGAAGTGCCGCCTCCAATATCAACCACTAAGTTTCCCTGACTAGAATGAATGGGAATACCAGCGCCAATCGCGGCTAAAATTGGTTCCTTGGCCACAAAGGCTCTTTTAGCGCCGGCTGCCAGGGCCGCTTCAATAACCGCCCTTCTCTCTGTTGAAGTTGAACCAGCCGGCGCCGAGACCAATAATTCCGGCTTAAATAAATTAAATCCTTTTTGAGCTTTTTGGATAAAATATTTTAACATTGCCCGGGTTACCCGATAATCAGCAATGACGCCATCCTTAAGGGGTCGATAAACCTTAATTGTTTCTGGCGCGCGACCAATCATTAATTTAGCTTCTTCGCCAACAGCTAAAATATTTTTTTCCGGTTCACTAATGGCAACCACTGATGGTTCTTCTAAAATTATTCCTTTTTTAGGAATAAAAACCAAAGAGTTGCAAGTTCCTAAATCTATTGCGATTTTAGTAACAAACATAATAAAAAGTTCAAA
>DYHM01000009.1:11953-13434 GCA_020724125.1 Patescibacteria group bacterium
TTCAAAGTTAAAAGTTCAAAGTTATTTCATTTTTCCATTTTATCCATTTCACCCTTTTAAAAATTAGAAATTTTTAATTCTATCTTATCATAAAATTTCAAAAAACCAATATCTCTATCGTGTTGTCGGATTAGGTTTTCTGATTGAAACGATTAATTCCTGAGCGTTTCTAAAATTCCCAATCCTAAATAAAGGGCGAGAAGTTGCGAGCCGCCATAACTGACAAAGGGGAGTGAAATTCCAATCACTGGCAGAATTCCCAAGTTCATTCCGATATTAACAAAGGTTTGACAAACCAAAAAAAAACTAAAACCGATAGCAAAAAGCCTGGTGAAATTATTATCCGCAACAAGAGATAATTTAATTATTTGCCAAAGAAGAAATCCATAAAAAAAGAGTAAAAAAGAAACGCCAAGAAACCCCATTTCTTCAGCAATGGCCGAGAAAATAAAGTCGGTTTGCGATTCAGGTAAAAAGCCATATTGAGATTGGGAACCATTTCCAATCCCTTTCCCTAAAAAACCACCGGAGCCGATAGTAATTTTGGCTTGATTAATATTCCAAGCATTCCCTTGAGGATCAATTTTTGGATTTAAAAAAGTTAAAAGTCTTTGCTTTTGATAATCCTGGAGCCACGATTGCCAGGCAAAGATAAAAATAATCAAGGCGATTAAACTTAAAATTAAAAAATGACGAAGCTGAATTCCTGAAAAAACAATGATTCCTAACCAAATAAAAATTAAAGGAAGAGAAGAGCCGAAATTGGGTTGAAGTAAAACCAACAAGACCAATGGTAAAAGATAAAGAAAAGAACGAAGAATTGGTTGAAATGTTTTGGTTTCGGGATGATGACCGGCAAAATATTTACTTAAGGTGAGTATTAAAAAAATACTTGCCAAGGGAATGGGGTCAAAAGACAAAGAACCTAATTTATACCATCCTTTAGTTCCTTTTATTTCTTCTCCCCAGAAAAAAAGACCAAATAATCCCAAAAGAGAAAACAAATAAAGGGTTAAAATAAAAAAAGAATTATTTTTTAAGAACCTTAAATCAAAAAACTTCAGAAAAAAAACCAAGAATAATGAAAGAATAAAAAAAATAATTTGTTTTTCAAAGTTTAAAAAATCTCCTTTACCCAAAGAAGAACTATAAATACTTATGATTCCCAATAAGGTTAAAATAAAAGCCGGTCCCATCAATCCCCAATTATATTTTTTTAGACGTTCAAGGTTCATTGTCCTAAATGTTTTTATAGATTATAATTATAGATATTTGTTTTCGAAATTCAAATTATTATTTTTTAATAAAAATTCAAAATTCGAAATTCATTTTTTTCACCGGAGGCGTGGCAGAGCGGACGAATGCGCCGCACTCGAAATGCGGTATTCCGATAATATCGGAATCGAAGGTTCAAATCCTTCCGCCTCCGCCAATTTTCACTTTTTGGATTTTGGCTGGAATTTTGGACAAGCCCTGCCTCG
>DYHM01000095.1 GCA_020724125.1 Patescibacteria group bacterium
TTATTTGCATACGTTAAGCATTTTACACCTTAACGTATCGTTAGTCAACAATTAATCAATTAGGAGAAAGTCTTTTGGAGATAGACTTCATTGGTAAGAAATTCATTCGGGGAAGAACAGAACCTTTAAACTTTATTGGCTTTTCTCTTAAAAAACCTCGTAAATTAAAGCATTTCAGAAGAATAACAGGAGAAACAGGAGATAATGTTATCAAAGAATCTAAGAGGTTTTTCAATAAGTTTGAGAAACCAGATGTGGTAAAAATAGACAATGGATTTGCTATGGCTGGTAGTTCTTCTCATCCAAGAGTTATCAGTAAAGCACCTTTATGGTTTTTAAAAAAGCAGGTTATTCCTATTTTTACACCGCCCAGAAAGCCCTGGTCTCAGGCTTCAATTGAGGGTTCAAACAGCGTCTTTTCAAGAAAGTTCTGGAACAGAATTGAGTTCAAAGATATTCAACACGTTGATGAAAGATTAGAAGATTTCAATAAAAACTATCAATGGTATTTGGGCTACAAATCTCCTCGAAGAGAACCGAGAGTGAAAAACTTCATTCCTAAAATCTATTTCATCAGAAAGGTCTATGAAAATCCAGAAACAGGAAAAGGATACATATTGAAATAACTAATGAGAAAATATCTATTCCTAAATCCTACATTAATTTCTTTGTCTTATCAGGGTGGAATCTTAAAGAAGAAATGCTTTACATTTATTTTGAAAACGAACAAAAACTAAGTTTGATTAAAAAACTATCTTTCAAAATTAACCAAAAATCAAAAGAGAAATTATTGAATTGATAGGACGACGTTCATTTGTCCATCAACCATTAAGAAATTGGTCCTGGTTCTAATATTTCAATTAAAATTTTATTATTCATTTTAAAAGTATGACTAACACCAGCAGGATTATCTCTATTTTCCCTCGCTTCAGTACATCTTCCAGGCTTTGTAGTATTGCAGGAATAAGTAGCTGTATAATAAAATTTTTCCCCAGAGAATGGATGTTTCCCCGTAAAATCTTTCTTTATCAAACCACACCTATTGAATTTAATTGCACTTTCTAAATCACAAACTCCGGACAGACAATCATTTGCAGATGCGCAATTTTTTCCTGCATCAGGCGCTTTTCGAAAACAACCTATAAGCAGAGTAAATACAGGATGTAAATCAGTCCATCTAACCACACCATTTTTAGATATACAATCTTTTTCGAAATTGTTAGTGCAACAAGGTTTATTATTCAAAGTTTCCCCCTTTACGCATTCCACACATTCCGCAATTGGTTCCGGGTCGTATTTGTCCGAATCAGTAGACGACTGATGAGTAGTTGTGGGCGTAGTAGTTGTGGGTGTAGTAGTTGTAATAGAATTTACAGTGGAAGTGATAATAGGTTGTTGAATGATTGGCTCAGATTTTTTATCAATGTGAAATATCCAAGCGAAATATCCAACCATGCCTAGTAATGCAACAATCACGATGGTTAATATTATATTTGCAAAACCTTTTTGATTCATATGTTTATTAGTTAATTGTTAATTTTCGACTTTATGATTAAAATTTTTCTTTTACAAAATATCATTCGAACCGGCCCTAAATAAATTTGCTTCGCAAATTTAACCGGGGCAGGTATTTTTTACAGACTCTTTGGCGGTTTTTATTTTTTATTAAGAATATAAATTACTATGGCTGTCTATAGTGATAAAAAGGCATTCGTTTTCATTAATAAATTTATAAATAGCTCTTAAGTCGCCTGTTATATTAACACTCCGATAATCGGTATATTTTCCTCTTAAAGGATGATTATTAAGCTGGGAATTAAATGGGTCTTCTAAAAACAATTCTAATCTCTTTCGCGCCCTCTCTTGTTCTTTTTTGTTTAGTCTCTTATATTGTTTTTCAAAATTCTTGTGAAAACGGATTTTCATAAGGAAGCCAAATACTTTTTAAGTTCTTTTTTAGAAGAAAAAGGTCGGGAAATATTTCTGTTCCTTCGAATATCAAATTCTACCCTACCTAGAAGATTTTCCAATTCCGAAGACATCTTAGGGGCGATGCTAAAATAGACTTCTTTATTTCTAACAAACTGTCTTAAAAAAGCATTGATAATCGCGCTTAAAGAAAGGCCTAATCTTTCTGCGATTTTTTGAGCATTTTCTTTTATCTCCTTATCTATTTTTATATTAATTACCGTTTTCATATATCTAAAGTATGAGCGGCGCGCAAAACTTTAGTTCCTTGATATTTTGATTTGATATTTTGATATATTTGATATAATAAAAATAAAAAGATTTGCATGAATTTGCGGGAAATTTACTTACGCTTTCTCTTTTCTTTTTT
>DYHM01000010.1 GCA_020724125.1 Patescibacteria group bacterium
ATTCAAAATCCTAAATCTTTACCCGCCTAAATTTTGCTTCGCAAAACTTTGGCGAGCAAGTAAATCCAAAATCCAAAATCTCAATAACAAAAACTCGTTTGTTTTGAATTTTGAATTTAGAATTTTGAACTTCGAATGAATTTAGAATTTCTGAATTTTTAAAAATTAAAAATTAAAAATTATTTAAAAATTAAAAATTAAAAATTAATTATGTATTTTCCATTTATTCGCTATAGAAAAATTTTTTACACCTTTTCTTTCGTTCTTATAATTGCGTCAATTATTAGTATTTTTGTTTTTGGATTAAATTTAAGCATTGAATTTACCGGCGGCAGTGTTTTAAAAATAACCTATAAAAAAGAGGCGCCATCTTTTTTGGAGATAAAAAAGAGTTTAAGCGAACTTGAATTAGGAAAAGTTATTTTCCAGAAAGAAGAAGAAAAAAGAATTGTTTTAAAAATGAAACCCCTTGACGAGGCTAACCGGCAAGAGGTTTTAAATCGTTTAAAAAAATTAGGCGAAATTGAAGAAGGGTCGGAGGATTTTCAATTAATAGGCCCGATTATCGGCAGGGAACTTAAACAAAAAACAAAAGTGGTTATTCTTTTGGCTATTTTAGTTATTTTAATTTATATTACTTTAAGTTTCAGAATGGTTTCCCGACCCGTCTCTTCTTATATTTACGCCTTAGTCGGAATTATTGCTCTTTGTCATGATATTATTATTCCCTTGGGCATTTTAGCGATCTTGGGTTATTTTCAGGGCGTAGAAATTACAATTCCCATTATTACCGCCTTTTTGACTATTATTGGTTATTCTATTAATGACACAGTTATAATTTTTGACCGGGTAAGAGAAAATTTAATAAAAACCAAAAGCCTGACTTTTGATTTAACAGTAGAACAAAGTTTAAATCAAACCCTGGTTCGTTCTCTTAATACTTCCCTGACGGTTTTATTTGTTCTTTTAGCAATCTTTTTTTTCGGCGGAATTACCCTAAAATATTTTGCCTTAACATTGATTCTCGGTGTTTTCTTCGGCACTTATTCCTCTATTTGTTTAGCCGCTCCTTTGGTTGTAAGTTTTTGCCGGAGATAACTTTATATTTTTCTCTCAAAAGATAAAAAATTTTACCATTAATTATTCCCATTAATTATTCCCTTGTGAAAAATCACAAAATGTATTCTATTGTGTACGTACCGACCTTCCTTGGGGCTGTGTCAAATGATTTAACTATGTAACCGAAATTAGTTTTGATTGTTTGGTTAAAAATGTAACTGAAATTGGTTTTGACTTTTTTATGGTTTGACTTTTTGGGATTTGTTTTTCTTTTGATAAGTTCCGTAAAGAAAATCTAATTTCTTGGTCTAATCAAGACGGAATATGTATTGACAGGTTGGGTTGATAAAATATAATTATATTTGTCCTACTTTTCCTTTAAAGAAAAAGATCCTGGAATAATCTTGTAAAGGGAAGGCAAATCCGTTGAGTCCCTTGGGGCTCAACATGAGCTTACCCAGGATGATTATCCAATCAGGATATCTTTTTCCCGACGGAAGGTAGGACATTTTTAATTTACAAAATAAATCTATAAATATCTTTAATAGTTACTAAAATTAGCAAAAGAAGCAAAAAAAGAAAAAAGAAAATAGTAATTTTTTGTTCAACCATTTGAAATGTTTGAAATGTTTCTTTTTTCGAGCAACGAACAATCGCTTCAATTCCTATAAACAAAAGCCGACCTCCATCTAATGCTGGCAAGGGCAAAACATTAACCCAAGCCAGCCAAAGAGAAAGTATTCCAATAAAAGATAAAAAATTACCCAAACCCCTTTCTAATGCCTGATTCAAGAGAATACCTATCCCAACCGGTCCCACTATCTCGGCGCCTTCAACTTTTTTCCCCTGAAAGGTCTGTTTTAAAAATTCCAAAAAACTTAAGGGAATTTGAACAGTTATTTCGGCAGTGACAAGAAATCCTTTTAAAGGCGCTTCATGCCAAGGGACCTGAATATAAACAATTCTATTCAAACCAATCCCAATTGCTCCTTCATTTTTTGACGGATTAACCCGAGGAATCAAATAAAAATCAAGAATTTTTTCTTCTCTTTTCACTTTTAAAATAATTTCTTGACCCAAACAGGTTTGAATAAATTTTTGAAACTCTCTAATTTTAGTCGTTTTATGAAAATTACTTTCAGTTGTTGTTTTAACTCCTATTATTTTATCGCCTATTTTTAAACCGCTAATTTCAGCTGGCGAATTTTTTGCTATCTGAATGATTTGAACTTCCGCTAAACTTGGAGATTCATCAGGAACCGATTTTGACAATCCCCAAATTGCAATTACCAAACTAAAAATTAAAAAAGCGATTAACCAAAAAGACAAAATACCTCCAAATGTTATTAAAGCTCTTTGCCAAGATGGTTTTTCAGAAAAACTCCCTGGCTCTTTAATCTCTTCGTCCTCGCCTTTAATTTTAACAAACCCGCCGAAGGGCAAAAGATTTATTGAGTATAAAGTCTCGCCAATTTTTTTACCGAGAAGCCGAGGCGGCAAACCGACTCCGAATTCTTCCACTTTTACTCCAAATTTTTTTGCCAAAATAAAATGACCAAGTTCATGAAGGACTATTAGAAAGACAAAAACAGCTAAAACAATTAAGATATTTAAAAGCATAAATTAGTTTAATGAGCCGTTCATCGGAATTGCACCGATAACCTGCGCTTTACGAAAGCGCTGCTCTGCTGATTGAGCTAGAACGGCGAAGCGGGTGAGCGGAATCGAACCGCCGTCTATTCCTTGGGAAGGAATTATAATAACCATTATACGACGCCCGCGGCTTTAAATTCTAAATAATAATTTTTTGATGTTTTTCCCGCCACTTTTTAATTTGTTGATGATTGCCAGAAAGCAAAATTTTAGGAACTCGCCATTTTATATTTTTTTTTACCCTCTTTAATTTAAATCCAATTTCCGTTAAGGTTTTTAACGGTTCAAAAATTTCCGGTCGGGTATACTGAGGATGTTCTATAAATCCTTTTGTCTTACTGATTCTTTTAAATAAAAATTCAGATTTCCCAATAACACCGGGCAATAATCTGGTAACTGCCTCCATCACCACCAGGGCCGGCAATTCACCGCCCATTAAAACATAATTTCCAATAGAAATTTGTTCATCAGCGATATATTTTACCACCCGTTCATCAATTCCTTCATAGCGGCCGCAAATTAAAACAAGTCGCTCAAGTTGAGAAAATTGATGAGCTATTTTTTGAGTAAATTTTTTTCCCCGGGGAGTAAATAAAATTATTTTAGTCTTTTTTGGGGATTGTTGAAAATTTGATTTACCAATTAAGGAATAAAATTTGGAATTTGGAATTTTTAAACTGGCGATAGTTTTAAAGATAGGTTCAATTTTAAGAATCATCCCCCTTCCGCCGCCAAAGGGCCTGTCATCGACCGTCCGATACTTATCAGCGGTAAAATCTCTAAAATTATAAGTTATAATTTCTATCTTTTTCTCCTTCTGGGCTTTTTTTAAAATCGAGTAATTGGAATAAAATTTAATTAATTCGGGAAAAAGGGTAAGAATGTCAAATTTCATAATTAAGTTAAAGAAAATTAAAAAAAAAGAAAACAGCGTTTTTTTTGTTTAGATTAGCGCTGTTTTCTCAAAAATCAAATATCTTTTTATTAAATATTAAGGTCTAAGTTGTCCTTTTTTTCTTTACCTCTTTGACTTTCTCCATTGGGTTCCTCAATTTTTAAATTGACCCGAGCATGGTTTTTAAGACCAACGATTCGAACAAGATGTCTAATGGCCTTAGCAGTTGAACCACTTTTTCCAATAATAACACCCATATCGTTAGGGTTAACTTTTAAACTAAGCAAAACACCCATTTCGTCAACCTTTCTTTCTACCACTACATCATTGGGATAATCAACTATTGCTTTAATCAAGGCCTCAAGAAATTCTTTGTCTATTTCTTTTGCCATATCTTTTTTATTCATAATTTATTTTCTTTAACTATAAGTAGCCCGACCTTTCTTTCACCTAATCTTCTTTTAAAAAAAACAGAAAATCGGTTTTTCAATAAAAACAGCTACTTCTAAATTTTACTCCCTTTTTAAAAAATGTCAAATGCTATTATAGTTTTTGTTTTAATTGGAGCGAAGCAAACGATTTTACTTTAATTTCTTTAATTTTTAGCATTTTTGAAATATTTTCTTAGAAATTCTTTTGGAGCAATAATAGGAATTCCTTTAAATTCTTTAATTTTAAGTAAATGTTTATCTCCGGAAATAATGAAATAAGCTCCTGAAGATAAGGCAGCAGCTAAAAAGTTATTATCGAAAGGATCTTTTTCAATTACTTTAGGAATTTCCCTAGGATGAACTAAAATTGAGTTTGAAATAAGGGTTTTAACTACTTCTTTAAGGTTGATTTTTTCTTTCCTAGCCTTAGTAATAATATGAGGATAATGAATTACAGTTATCAGTTCATCTAAGGTAGTTTTTGAAAAACAAAGAATAATTTTTCCTTGATTAATAAGATGATAAAGAGAAACTAATTTACCTTTCCATAAAAGAGCAGAAATTAAAACATTAGTATCAATGACGACTTGCATAAATTTTGGGAATTACTTTACCTTTTGTCGCGCCCAAATAATTGCTTCTTCGATATCTTTTTGAGTAATTTTTTTCCCAAGAGCACGAAGTTTTTTCTCAGTACCCTTATCGAAAATGAAAAATTCCGGTTTTTCAATCTTTTTAATTACTATTGTATCATTATTTCTTCGCACAAAAATCTCTTTACCTCGCCAATCTCTAGGTAAAGTTAAGGTTTGATTTTTTAATTTAAATGTTTGAGTGGTCATATTTTATAGCTTAAACTTATCAAACTTAATAGCATTTGTCAAACAATAATTATAGTTTTCGTTTTAATTCACAATATTTTGATATTTCCCGGAAAGAAAACTCTCTATATTATCGAGGCAAGCTGCGTTTCCGTCATTTCAATTTTTTCTAAAATAACGATTTTCATAAATTTTTATTGTTTTTAAACCCGGCGTCTTAGAACAGGGATGAATATGCAGGGATGAATATGATTCGTTACCATTTTTAGAAAGTGGTTAGCTTGGTTTAAAGTCTCGGCGCTTTCTAACAGGGTTTACTTACATTCTTTCAGGGGTAGAAATACCCATTAAATCAGTGGTATTTTTGATGACAATTTTTACCGCTAAAATTAACATTAAACGCGCCCTGGTTAAATCCTGGTTTTCGGAAATAACCTGGCAATCTTGATAAAATCGATGAAAGGCTGTGGCTAAATCCAAACTATATTGAGGAATTTTTTGAACTTGATAGTCCCGGGCTATATCTTCGATAATCTCCGGGAATCTAATTAGTTGCTTTATTAACCATATCTCTGAGGGATGATTTAATAATTTTAAGTTTTGGTTTTTAAGTTGTGATTTTAGTTTTTGAATTTTGATTTTTGATTTTGCAAAAACACTATGAATTCTGGCGTATCCATACTGAAGATAATAAACCGGATTTTTTTCCGAACGTTCCCTGGCTAAATTTAAGTCAAAATCTATATGAGTATCAATTGATTTATTTAAAAAGAAAAATTTAACGGCATCTAACCCAATTTCATTGATTAACTCTTCCAATGTTACAAAGGTTCCCGCTCGTTTGCTCATTTTTATTTCCTGTTTTTTTTCAACCAATCTAACAAATTGACCGACAATAATTTTTAGTTTTTGTTCAAATCCCAACACTTTTGCCGCTGCCATTAGTCTGGCTTTATATCCCCAATGGTCAGCGCCCCAGATATTAATTATTAAATCGTATCCACGAGAATTTTTATCAAGATGATAGGCAATATCCGAAGCGAAATATGTCGGTTCGCCATCGGTTTTAATCAAAACCCTGTCTTTATCATCTCCGAATTTGATTGAGTTAAACCAAATCGCTCCTTCTTTTTCATAAATAAAACCTTTCTTTTTTAAAATCTGAATTGCCTTTTTAACTAAGTTTTTTTTAAATAAATTCTTTTCTGAAAACCAAATATTGTATTTTATCCCAATTTTCTCTAAAATTTTTTTTATTTCATTGAGGATTTTCTTTATGCCAAACTCTGTAAAAACCTTTATTCTTTCTTCGTCGGATTGTTTTAGATATCTATTTTTGTTCTGTTTGATAATTTCTTGAGCAATTTCTTTAATATATTCTCCTTGGTATAAATCAGGACTAATTTCTATTTCTTCGCCTAAAATTTCTTTATACCTAACATCAATTGACTTTCCCAATAAAAGAATTTGTTTCCCATAATCATTAATAAAATATTCCCGGATTGCTTTATGGCCTGCTTTTTCAAGAACATTAGCCAGGGTGTTTCCCCAAAGCGCTCCCCGACCATGTCCTAAATGCAAGGGCCCGGTGGGGTTTGCCGAGCAAAATTCAAGATTTATTTTTTTATTCTTTCCAATTTTTAGTTGACCAAATTTATTTCCTTGTTTTAAAATTTCATCCACTTGGTTTTGGAGATATTCTTTTGAAAGAAAAAAATTAATAAATCCTCGACCAGCAACCTCAATTTTTTCAAACAACCTTGAACTTTTAACTTTTAACTTTGAACTTAATAAGTTCGCTGTTTCTATTGGATTTTTTTTCACAATTTTCGCCAGAATCATTGCTATATTCGCGCTGTAATCGCCAAGAGTTTTTTCTTCTTGATATTCTGCCTTAATTTCCGGAATTTTAAATTGAGGAAAAACCCCTTCTTTTTGTAAAGAAGATATCGCTTCCTTAATAATTTTTTTAATTATTTGTTTCATATTTTTTTAGGCCGCTGAATAATTCGTGATTCGCGCTTCGTGAAGATTCGTATGATGGTTACGTTTTCACACCCATCAACGCCAATCAAGAAACAAATCAGCGGAGAAAGTAATTATTCAACACATTATTCCTTAAATTTTAATAGGTTTTCAACAACCTTTGCCGAAGTTCTCCCCTCTAATAAAATTATATCGTTTTTTGGCTCAATAGATAAATCTTTTTCTAAAAAACTTTTTATTTTATTATCTATTTTTTTTGGATTTTCGATAAATAAAACATTTTCGTTTTTCATTCCGCCTTTTTTAATTACTCCTTGTTTTATATTTTTAAACCTTCCCTCGGTTGCGATAATAGCCAAATCGCAAACCTCAGCAATTTTTTCTCCTATTTTAGAATGAATTTCTTTTGAGGCCTTACCAAGTTCAATCAAACAAGGCATAACAATAATTTTGCGGCCAGTCCAGGTTTTTAGATACTCTAAATGAGCAAAAACAGCGTTAGGATTTGTTGAATAAGTTGAATCAATTATGTTTATTTTATTTTTTATTAATTTCATCCCGCTTTGTTCTGGTCTAATTTTTTGACAACCCTGTGAAATTTCTTCCAAAGACATCCCTAGTTCTTTAGCAACAGCCGCGGCTAATAAAATGTTTTCTATATTTTGGGTTCCTAATAAATTTATTTTAAAGTCAGCCGAATCGTTGTCTTTTGAAAAAATTTTGAAAGAAATAAATTCTTTCTCAATTTTAATGTCTTTTGCCCAAAAATATAATTTCTCTTTTTGAGAACAAAATTTTATATTTTTTAATTTTAGATTAAAGTTTTGAACCTTGAACTTTAAACTTTGAACTATTTCGCTGTCCCAATTTAATGCCGCCATTCCATCTTCCGGCAAGCTTTCAATAAGTTCTTTTCCTCCCTCAGCTGATAGCAAGTTTTCCATCGAACCAAAAACTCCTAAATGCTGTTGGTTGATTCCGGTAATAATTCCGATTTTTGGCTTAGCGATATCGCAAAGCAATTTTATTCTTCCTCGGTCATAAGCGGCCATCTCAACCACGAAAATTTTATGTTCGGTCCTTAATTCTTTTAAAATACATTGAGAGATTCCCATTTCTGAATTTTGATGCTCTTTTGTTTTTAAGACCTTATCTTTACCGAATTTTTCCGATAAAATTGTCGCTAAAAATTCTTTGGTTGAGGTTTTACCATAACTTCCGGTGATTCCGATGACAAGAAGATTTTCTCCAAATTTTTCTCTTTTTTGTTTGGCTTTTTCTAAAATTCTTTTTTTAAAAATGTCAGTGGGGATTTGAAATCCTAAAACCAACAAAGAAAAAATAAGGGGCGAGAAAAAAAATACTCCCAAAAACCAAAAAAGAAATAATTCTTCCGGCAAGGAAAATAAAAAAATAAAGATGAAAATTTCAAAAAAAAATCCCAAAAAAGAAAGAATGATTATTTTTTTTGTAAAAACAGGAAATTTAACTCGCCAGAAACTGGAAAGAATTTTTTTCAGGGCCTCGGTTTCAAAATGGGCTCGGAATCTTCCCCAATGATATTCTTTTAATTGCCAAAGCCAAATCCAAAAAAAAAGATTTTTTGTTAAAAGAAGAAGACCCGGAAAAAGAATAAAAAATTTCATATTAAAAATTTTTAAAAATATAATTTTTTATTTTATTCTGTTGAACCTGTAAAATTAAATCTTTTTATCAAGAGAGCGGGACAAACGATATTTTCGCCAGTAAGTTTTGTTTCTAAAGAAATTGCCGCAACTTCAGAAAGGGCTTTAGGAAAGCTTTGGGTAAAACGGAGATTTTTTAGGGGTTTAGTAATTTTGCCATTTTCAATTAAAAAAACGCCATCCCTGGTCATTCCGGTCATTAAGAGATTGTGATGATGGGCGTTTAAATACCAAAAACGGGTAACATAAATTCCCTTTTTTATTTTTTTGATCATTTGTTCTTTACCTATTTTTCCATTTTTAAGGAATAAGTTTTGAGGAAAAGCGCCTAAATCATTTGGTTGGGGCAAACTATGACCAGTAGAAATTTTTCCTTCCCGATAAGCGCTAAAAGAATCGTAAACCCGATTTTTAAAAATTCCATTTTTAATTAAAATCACTTTCTTTTTTCTTACTCCTTCAAAGTCAAAAGGCATTGGCAAACCTCGAGAACTTAAACCATCGTCAATAATGGTAATATTTTTACCTAAAACTTTTTTATTTAATTTTCCCGATAAAAAACTTCTTCCTTCTTCAATCGCTTTGCCGCTAAATCCTAAATAAGCCATATAATTCAACATTCCAGCCACTGCGTATTCCTCTAAAAAGACAGAGTAGATTCCAGGTTTTATTTCAATAGGGGCTTGGTCGTCTAAAACCTTATTTATCGCTTCCTGGGCCGCTTTTTGAGGATTAATTTTATTGATGTCCCAAGAGGTTTGTTCGGCATAACCAGAATTGTTTTTTCCCATAATAACCGTGGAAAGAGAAGCAAGGGTTTGAGAAAAAGAAGTGAAAACCCCCAAGGAATTAGCCACTGTTATTTGATAAGCATTAGTTGAAAGAGCGCCTGAGGCAATTAAATTCTTTTTTTCCGCCTTTTCAATAATTGTTTTGACCATTTGCGCTCTTTTTTGAGGAGCGCAATTAGCAGTAGCAAAAGAAAAAAGTTTGATTTTTTTTATTTTGACGGGACAAGGCAATGAAACAAAATCCAGATTTTCTTTTTGAAATTTAGCGATTAAAATTGCTTTATCTATTGTTTTTTTAATAGCTTTTAAAGAGAAATCATTTGTTGAGGCAGAACCGATTTTTTTACCAAAAATTGTCCTGACCAAAATGCTATTGTTGTCCTGACTGATATTTTGGTGAATTTCTGAATTAGCAAAACGAGTCAGATTACTACTGACCTGGATGACTAAAATTTCTGTCTGTTTGGCCAAAGAATATCTTAATGCTTGTTTTAAAATTTTTTTGATTTGGGATTTTTGAAGCATTATTTTTTCCAAACGCCTATTTTAATTTTTCTAAATCTGGCTGGACTGGCGCCGTGACCCACGGTCGCTAACTGAGATGGTTCGCCCTTGCCGCAATTCGGGGTTCCCCAAACTTGCCAGTGTTTTTTATTGCAAATAGCGTCGCAGTTTTGCCAGAATTGAGGCGTAATGCCGGTATAAGTGGGATTCTTTAAAATTCTTTTTATTTTGCCATTTTTAATTTCCCAGGCAATCTCGCAGCCAAACTGAAAATTGAGCCGTTTATCATCAATACTCCATGTCTTATTAGTGGACATAAAAATTCCTTCTTTGGTGTCGGCGATTAAGTCCTCTAATTTCCAATCGCAGGGTTCTAAATTTATATTAGTCATTCTAATTAAAGGAATGTTTGCCCAAGATTGAGCCCGCATTGTTCCATTGCTTTTCTGATTTAAAATTTCAGCTGTTTCTCGGGAAGTTAGATAATTAACAAATATACCGTTTTTAATAATAGGAAATTTTTGAGCTGGCGTCCCTTCGTCGTCATAACCAAAACTTCCTAAAGCGTCTTCAATGGTGGCGTCAGCCGTAATGTTTACTAAATCCGAGCCATATTTGAACCTGCCTAATTTTTCCAACGTTAAAAAACTCGTTCCGGCAAAACCAGCTTCCATGCCTAAAACCCGATCTAATTCGCTGGGATGACCGCAGGATTCATGGATTTGCAAAGCCAATTGATTGCTATCTAAAATAAGAGAGGTTTTTTTTGCCGGGCATTGAGGGGCTAAAAGTAAAGCCGTTGCTTCTTCAGCAATCCGAGAACTATTTTCTTTTAAGTTCAAAGATTCTAATACTTCATAACCAGCTGTTTTAAATTGACCGCGAAAGGAATTAGGATAACTCCGGGTTTGAACCTCGTTTTTATCTATGGCTAATGCTTCAATGCCGGCTCCGCATTTAATAATTTTCTGTTTAATAAAACTTCCTTCGGTGTTGGCAAAAATTTTATTTTCTTTTCTGGCTTCAAAAAAAGATTGGCCGGTTTTTATTTTTTTATTTTTCCTCATTTCTTTTGAAGCGGCTATCAATAAATCAAGTTTCTGGTTTAAAGAAATTTTAAAAGGATCTTTTTCTATTTTTGTTTGGTATTCATCAATAATTGGTTTACTATCCGCTAATTTGACTCTTTTCTTTTTAACCAAAGCGCTGGATTTGGCAATTTCAATCGCTTTTCGGGCGGTCTCTTTAAGTTTTATTTTTATTTGACCTTCAAGACCAGGAAAACAACTAGCGGCAAACCCCCAACTTCCTTGATACAAAACCCTGACGCCAAAGCCCTTGTTTTCGTTCATTTCCACAATTTCTGGAATTTCATTTTTTACTGTAATAGATTCATTCTTATTTTCAACAATTCTTACGTCAGCATATTCGGCGCCAGCCATTTGAGTCAAATTTAAAATTTTATGGATTAAATCCTTCATAGATAAATGCCTAAAACAATTATACCGCATTTTTTACATGCAAAAAATGCGGCATAAATTTGAATTTTATCAATTTTAAAAAAATCCATTCAAAGTAGATTTAGTAGATTTATCCTAATAAAAAACACCCGTCCTTTTACTGTTGTCTGTTATCTGTTATCTGTTAACTGTGCCTTATTTTAGCTCTACTTTTGCTCCAACCGCTTCAAATTTCTTTTTTATTTCTTCGGCTTCTTCTTTTTTAACATTCTCTTTAACAACCTGAGGTTCTTTTTCCGCCGCGTCAACCAAATCTTTTGATTCTTTTAATCCTTTTTGGGTGATATCCCTGACTGCTTTTATGACTTCAATTTTTTTATCTCCGATTTGACTAAGAACGACATTAAAAATATTTTTTTCCTCAACAGTTGCCGTGGCGACGCCTGCCTCGGCTGGACCAACCATCGGTGTCGGCTGACTGGAAATGCCGAATTTTTTTTCCAAAATTTTAACCAATTCACTTAAATCCAAAACCGACATCCTTTCAATTTCAGCCACTAAATTTTTGAATTTGGCTGGAATTTCAATTTTTTCATCTTGTTTTTTTGTCATAAATAAAATTTTTCCTCTTAAAGTTTAATGAGAGGACTTTAAACTAATGGCTTTAAAAGCCATTATCAGACCTTTTAAATTAGCTTGAAGGCTATTAATAAATCTAAAAACAGGATTTTCTAAAATTCCTTTTAGTTTGACTAAAATTTCTTCCCTTGAAGACAATTGGGCTAATTCAATTATTTTTTCTTTTTCTAAAAAACAATTATCAAAAATTCCCGCCAAAATTTTTAAACTGCTGTTTTCTTTAGAAAAAAGATAACAAATTTTACTCGGAGTTATTTCGTCTTCAAATCCAAAAACCACTCCTAATTGGGTTTTAATGTTTTTAATTTTTTCTGAAAAATTTTTCTGATTTAGTTTTTCAAAAGTTTTTTCCAAGAGCGTTTTTTTAACCACCCTTAAAAGACAATTTGATGTTTTAAGTTTTTTTCGCAAATCAAAAAAGGATTTTGAATCTAAATTCTGAAAATCAAAAAAAATCATTATTTTTTGACTCTTTATTTTTTCTTCTAATTCTTTAATTATTTTACTTTTTTTCTGACGGGAGATGGCCATAAGATAAGTTCAAAGTTAAAAGTTAAAAGTTCAAAGTTAAACTAAAAATTAAAAACGAAAAATACTAATTAAAGTTCAAAGTTAAAAGTTCAAAGTTAAAAATAAAAAAAGCGGGTTTTGCCGCAGACATTGGTAATTCAAAAAACAATTTAATCGTTTTAAGTTTTATTTGCCTTAATAGGATTTATGTCGCTGAAAACAACCTATTGTCTGCGGCTTGAATTTAATCTAAATCAAGTTTAATAAATTAAAATTGTTTGTCAAATTTTTTTAGGATAATAAATGAAAAACAAATACGCCGCGAGAGTTGCGTAAAATATCCCGCGGCGTAAAGATAATCTGTTTAAAAGTTATTTCAAAAAATCTAAAAAAGATCTCCGCATTCATAAACAGTAGTGTTGGCGCCGCAACGAGCTGCATTCTCAGGAGTTGTAGTAGTATAGCCAGCCAATCCTCTCATATCGGAGCAATACCAAGCATTCATGCCCTGATATCTAGTGTTTACTGCAGAATAGATACAAGCTTTATTGTCAACATTACTCCCCCCCCTAATGGTTGGATTAGTTCCCTTTACAGGATGGTTGTCAGCCACATCTTTACAAAGAGATGACATTTCAGAAGGATAACCACATGTAAACGCAGCGCAATTATTCTCAGATTGACAAACATAAGTCATTGAGGTTCGCGCTTGACTAATAGCGGAAATAATTCTTGAGTCCCTGGCTTTTGCGGTAGCGCCTGGGAAGCTAACTAAAACCACAGAAGCCAAAATACCAATAATAGCAATGACCACTAATAATTCAATTA
>DYHM01000011.1 GCA_020724125.1 Patescibacteria group bacterium
ATGTTAGAAAAAACTCAGAAGTCATACCGCGCTTTTATCCGAGTCTACATCGTCAAACACTACTTAAACCTTTTATATTAGCGGAATATTGGGTTTTGAGATGACTTCAGTGTCTTTTTGTTTTGATGCTCTATGCCTAATGTCGTTATTGGCCTGCTTTGAACTATGTAAAATTTTCCTTTTTCAAGCGCCCATTCAATATCGCAAGGAAAGTTGTAATGATTTTCAATACGCAAAATTATTTTAGAAAGTTCTAAAATTTTCTTGTCTGATAAAACCTGTTTTTCTCCATTTTCTTTTGGTATATCGCGCCACTCATTACCGCCATTTTGCGCGCGATAAAGTCCGTGTAATTGCGTTTGAACATTTTTGTCAATAATTCGTCGCGGTTCTTTTTCCACAACATAACTATCCGGCGTAATTTGTCCTGATACAACAACTTCGCCGAGTCCAAGTGCCGCCTCGATAATGAGTTGATTTCTATCTCGTGTAACCGGATGAACGGAAAAAGCAACGCCTGATTTTTCGCTTTTAACCATTTTCTGCACAACAACCGCGACAGATATTTTTTGTTTGTGTAAATCCTTTTCAAATCTATAAAAAATAGCGCGCGGAGTAAACAATGAAGCCCAACATTTTTTCACGTTCTCTAATAGGTTTTTCTCTGTGGTATTGAGATAACTTTCAAGTTGTCCGGCCCACGCCGCGATTGCGGAATCTTCGGCGGTTGCGCTAGAACGCGCTGCTACATATTTTGCATCAAGTTTTTTGAAAAATTTTTGGATTTCATTGGCTATATCTTTTGGTATTTTTGCTCGTAGAATCAACGTTTTAATTTTTTCAGACGCATCTTCAACGGTATGAATTTTTTTGTGATTTACAGAGTGTAAAATCGAA
This sequence comes from Patescibacteria group bacterium, assembly GCA_020724125.1. Taxonomy (GTDB): domain Bacteria; phylum Patescibacteriota; class Minisyncoccia; order Minisyncoccales; family CG1-02-41-26; genus DYHM01. The sequence goes on from DYHM01000011.1 coordinate 898, forward strand.
TCAATTTCAACATTCAAATCTGTTTCCTCTAAAAATTTTTCAAAAGCTGTTGAGAGAATCACAAAACCTGGCGGCATTAATATCCCCGCTCTTGTCATTTCCCCAAGCGACATACCTTTTCCACCAGCAAGAGCAACATTGTTTTTATCAAGTCTTACAAAATCACGAACAAACTCCATAATTGTTAGTCAACAACTTTTCAATAACTAAAACCAATTAAAAAGTTTAGCGATAAATAAAATGTAGACCGAAAGATAAAAAGCGCCTTCCCACACATGGATTCTTCTAGAAATGCCTGAAATAACAAAAAGAAGAGTTGCCAAAGCCATTGTTGGAACGCCAACCACAAAGGTCTGAGTGTCTACTACAAGGGTCTTAAATAATCCCGGAAGGCCAATGACCACCAAAGCATTAAAAATATTTGAACCAAAAATATTGCCGAGCGCTATTTCTGATTTTTTCTGAAAAGCGGCTTTTGCGGAAACTAAAAGTTCAGGCAAGGAAGTTCCGACCGCTACAGCGGTAATAGCAATAACGCCAGCTGCGATGTTTAAAATTATTGAAAGAGCTACCAGCGCGTCAATAAGATATTTTGCGCCAAAAATTAAACCAAGAATGCCGACAATTAAAAAAATAAAATCTTTTATAACAAGTTTCGGACGAGTAAATTTTTCTTTCTTGCGGACGACAATATGCTTTCTCCGTTCTTGACGCGAAGGCAAAACTTCCGAGATTTCATCTGTATCCTCTGTGTCTTTGTGTAAAACAGTATAAAGCAAATAAACGCCGTACGTGATAAGCATTAAAACCGACTCGCCAAAAGTAATCTGTTTATCCCAAACAACTCCTAAAAGTAAAACCGTGCCAATGGATAAAAGCGGCAGGTCTAAATCTATCAAACTCTTTGTGACTATAAGTCGCCGGCCAATAACAGCGGAAACGCCAACAATGAGTAAAATATTTGCGATATTTGAACCGATGACGTTTGCGACGACAACATCCGTTATCCCTTTAAGCATGGCAACAAAAGACGTGATGAGTTCCGGAAAAGAAGTACCAACGCCAACTATAGTAACGCCGACTATAAATGGCGAAAGACCAAGGGCAAGCCCTATTTTTTCCGCGCTTGTGATTAACCAGTCCGCGCTTTTCACGAGCGCAATTAACGAAATTATAAATACAATTATCCAAAATATAAGTATAAACATTTTAGTGAAAAAATAGATATAAGCTATACAGCGGGGACGGCAGGACTTGAACCTGCAGTACGCTGGTTTTGGAGACCAGTGGTTTACCAGTTAACCGACGTCCCCTTTTTAATCACAAAATTCTTGGAATTATTTTTTAACCTCCTTGCGAATAGTATACTGACGACAATCTTGGCAAATTTTTTTTAACTCAATACACGGATTTTAAAACAAACCTTTTAAAACAAAATAATTGAATTTCTTGATTTTAATGGGCTTCTATTTTTATGCTCGGGTTTAAATATTACCTTTTTGCTTCTTTGTGCGCCGTATGTTTTCTACACCGTTTACAAAATTTTTTTAATTCTAACTTCTTCTCAGCTGCTTTTTGCTTAGATTTATGAATATAATAATTTATCCCCTTACATTCCAAACATTGAAGTTTTACAAATGGTTTTTTAACTGCCATACTTTTAAGCCCGGAGGGAGAATTGAACTCCCCTTCTCGTCTTACCAAGACGACGTTTTGCCGCTAAACTATCCGGGCAGATATAAATTAGATTTTATTATTAGGTGGGAATATTTTACTACTGAACTACTTCAATAAATTAAAACCATTTTCCCTGTTTTCCATTCACAATCTTGGTTAAATTTATTAGATTTTTTGCAAGTCTTTTTTCCGGATTTATCCCTAATTCAGTTCTCCAAACTTTGCCGGCATTTGAAAATAAATCGCTATATGGCACCACAATCGCTCCCATTGAGGAAAGCGGTATTAACATCTGAGTAATGGCTTGCTGTGAACCTTCTAAACCAGCAGTCGCTACAAAACCCACAACTTTACCGTCCATAATCGGTGGTTCAAGCATATCTTGGGCGGTTAATCTATCAATGAAATTTTTCATTAACCCAGACAAGCTATACCAATATGTGGGAGAGCCGAGAATGAGACAATCTACTTTTTTGAGTAATTCAAAAATTTCTTGCATATCATCTTTGATATTGCAGGGATATTTACACTTTTCTTCGGCAAGACAGCTTAGGCAGGGATTAATGTCTTTGTCAATCAAATGTAAAATTTCAGTTTTTGCTCCTTCTTTTTTCGCATAATCTTTCGCATAATCAAGAACTCTTTTTAATAGTTTTGCGGTATTTCCAATCTTTCTTGTCGAACCATTAATGCCTAATATGAAAATTTTTTTATTCATTTTGATTTTTGATTTTTAAATCTTTGATTTTTGATTATAGATGGGGCGGGGTTTATCCTTAAACTATTTTTGAATACTTTGTTGTAAATTTGATTTAAAATGTCTTGTAATCTTTAATTTCTTTACCAAATTTTTTGATTTCGAAAATAAAAGGAGTGGTTGTTTTTTTATATTCTAAAGAAGAAACAGGTATGGGTTCAATTCGGCTGTCTATCTTTCGACGTTGTTTTAATAAAAACTGCAGTTCTTCTAAAGAATCTTTTCCGAATAGCGGCGAAATAACGCAAATATCAATATCGCTATCAGCCCTTGCCTTATTTTTGGCATAAGAACCAAAAATAAGGATTTTTTCAATAGGAATTCCTTGTTGTTCTAAAATATTCCTAAATCTTAAAACTATACTTTTTACATTTTTATTTATAGTTTTTGTTTGAGCCATAAATATATTTCTTTCGATTTTTTAAAATAACTTTGGGTGTAATTCGGTGTTGCCTTTTTATAAAATTTAAATTTAAAATCATTATATCTCGCCTCAATATTAAAAGAAGTAATTTCATCTAAAAGATCTAATTGTTCCTTGGAAAATTTTATTCCGCTCAATTCTGATAGTCTTAATAAATTATGACCATAAGGCGCGGGTTCTTTGGTTTTCTTGGCAACTAATGCTTTTATGATTTTTTCGACAAAAAGATGACAAAAGAAAAGACAATGATGATATCTTTTTGAGCCAAAAAGGTGTCTTGCGGTTTTTAAATCTTCTTCAGCGCTTTTCAGCCAATATTTAATAATTTCTTTTGTGTTCATTGAGAATAATTTTTAAATTTTTAATTTTCATTTTGATTTTTGATTTTTGGTTTTTGGTTTTTGGTTTTTGGTTTTTTATGTGGGTGCGGTCGGAGTCGCACCGACGGAGTCCAGATGGACATCGGTTTTACAGACCGCTCACGCCCTCTACGCGCCTACGCACCCTCAAATTATTTTAATTATCAAAACAAAGTAAACTTATTATGCGCATTTCATAACCCTCATAACCCCTGACTTATCAGCGCCTCTGACTTATCAGCGGAAAAATTGATGTGTCCCTTTTTTCTAAATTTCATATCGGACAAATCTTTTTATTTCAATATTTTCTCCTATTTTGGCAATATATTCCTTAATTAAGTCCTTGATTGTTTTTGTCTCGTCCCTTACCCAAGATTGTTCTAAAAGACAAATTTCTTTTTTGTATTTGGCTAATTTTCCTTCAATAATTTGATTTATTATTTTTTCCAGCTTGCCGGAATCCTGAAATTGTTTTTGATAAATTTTTTTTTCATTTTCTAAAAGTTCCTCTGGAATATCTTCGTTTTTAATAAAAATGGGTCGGGCAGCAGCAATTTGTAAACAAATTTCATGGGCTAATTTTTGGAAAACTTCGTTTCTGGCCACAAAATCAGTTTCACACTGAAGTTGAACTAAGACCCCAATTTTCGCTCCTGAATGAATATAACTGGCTATTAAACCATTATTTGTCGTTCTCTCTTCTTTACCCTTTATTATTTCTTTCCCTTTTTCTCTTAAAATCGTTTTTGCCCTTGCTAAATCGCCCCCTGCCTCTTCTATGGCTTTTTTGCATTCCATCATTGAAATCCCGGTTTCTTCTCTAAGTTGTTTTAGTTGTTCAATAAAAACCATATTTAATTTAAAAAAATTACTTAAATTAAGCAGCATTTTTATAATAGCGCTTTATAACTACTCAGTGTGATCGTTATCTTGCAACAATAAATAATAAAACTTATTTTCTCGTCCTTCTCTTTCTAAACTCCTTCTCTTGCTAACGGTGAAATTTCTATTTCTTGTGGCATAATTTATTTTTAAATTTTGTCTTTATTTTTAGATGAAATCTTTGGATTTTTGCCAAAGCAATAAATTTTTATTAAAATCCCAGTAACCGGTAATAAGACCTTAAATTTTATTATCTCCTTTTGATTTTTTTAATTGCTCTTCTATTTTTTTTATTATCTCTGGATTCCTTAATAAAACTGCCGAAATAACACTTTTTTCTGACGGTAATCCTATTTTTCTTAAATCATCTATTATTTCTGATATTGCTCTTTTGATATCTACATCGTCGTCTTTATTGTCTTTTAAGCCTCTATTTTTTTCTTTCTTTTCTTCAATAAGGTCTTCGATGCTTTCCGTTATAATTGAATCAAAAAGATATTTTGTTGTAATTTTTTCATTTGTTTTTTTTGCTAATTCACTCGCCAATATTAAAACTCTTTGAAAATGCACGTCCAATGGAAGATGTCCTTCTTTTTCTAAGTTTTCCCTTACCTCCTTCTTTTTACTCATTTCCATTTCTGCTCTTCTTTTTTCTATCTCTTTTATTATTTCGTTTTTGAAAGAATTTAAATCAAGACCAAGATTGGAAAGAATTGGCTCTATTCCTTTATCTTTTTCAGAATCCATGGTCAATATAATATGTTCTGGACCACAAAATCCAGTGTAATTATAATTTTCATTTTTTGCTTTTTTTTGAGCAAGAATACTTAATACTTTCCAGACTCTCTCTGTAAACTCTCCTTTTTCGAATTTATATTCTTTTATTTCAAGCTCTTTAAACTGATCTAAAAAACCCTTAGAATAAACCCACTGACCTCTCTCCCCTATACCCTCATAGGGTTCTTCGGGTTCTTCAAATAAATTTTCTAATGCCTCGGGCATATTTTTATTTTCTTTGTTTATAATAGACGTTTCTTTTATTATTAACTATTATTAAAATTGATAGAAACTTACTTTAAGTCTTTAATTTTATATTTTGAATTTATATCCAAAAAAAAGAATAAGTCAAAAACTTGTTTCAAATAAATTTTCATTAAAATATAACAAATTTTAGAAATTTATCAAGATTGTGCGCGACAACTACTCGCTGGGGTTGCTTTAAAAGAATATCTTACAACAATAAATAATAATAGAAATTGTAAAAATGAAAATTTTGAATTAAGTATTTAACCAATAAATTCGTAGAATTAAGGTGATCGCAGTAATTCTACGAGTCCATTTGTGGTCTTTTTTTAGATTTTTAATAAAATTTATTGAGGTTAAAATTTTATTGAAATTTTAGGTTTTCTTTTTTTTAATTAAAAACCATACCAAAACGCTTAATAAGGCAATTCCAAACAAAAAGAGAAGTTTTATTTTTAACGAAGGAGTGGTAGTTCCCGAGAGATTATCTGATAAAATAGCGGTTATTGAAGAATTATTATTTTTTTCTTTTTTGATGATTTCAATGTCGCTTTGGTATCTTGGTAAAATTCGATATTCTTGCCCATCTTGACTAACAATACCAATAATCTTTAACCATTCGCCTTGTTTTAGTTCTGGTTTTTTGAGGTTTGTCGTTTTTTTGAAATAAATTTTTATTTCACCCGAACCGTCATCTAAGTAAAAATAATTTGTTTTTGATTCAACTAATTGACCCTTAACAACCACTAAGTTTCCTTCTGAGTTTTCATCAACCCCGCCTGTTTTTGTTTCTTTTGGCTGAATTGAGACTCTATGATTTAAAATTTTAATATCCTCTTTTAAGACAATCTTTATTCTTTTTTCGCCTTTGTGTTCCGCTAATTCCCCAATAACTTCTATCCTGTCTCCGAGTTTTAAATTGGGGAAATCTTTTTTGTAAAAATAAATTTGAATTCCCGAACCTGAAAGATAAAAAATTTGTTCTCCCAAAATTCCCGGCTCAACCGAGACAACGCCTCGAATTTTAATTAAATCGCCTAAATTTTGATTTCTCGCTTGAGAAAGCGGCGTCTCTAAAAGCGCTTTCTTTTCAATTTCTGTTTTTTGCTCCGAATTTTGATTTTTTATTTCTTTTTGAGAAAACTGATTTTTTTCTCCCGGTGTCAAAATTGAAGTCCAATACCAATCCCCCTTTTCATCAATAGCAAAAGAATATCCCTTTTTTGGTTTTTGATAAGAAACTTCATAAAACAAATTTCCATTTGGGTCTAAAATTCTCACTGAATCAAAATTGTTATTTAAAACAATCTTTGTTTCTTTTCGATAAAATACAATCTCTTTGCCTGGTAAAATTTTTGTTCCTTCTTTAATTCTATAAGACCTACTTTGGCTCTTCTGATCATCTAAAAACCAACCAGATAAATCAATTTCTTCTTTTCCGTCATTAAAAATCTCAATCCATTCATCCTCATTGCTTTCTAGGGGATTGGCTAAAAATTCACTAATTAAAATCTCTGCCTTAAGATCGCTTGGCAGGATTGTTTTTTCAATCTCTAAAATTTCAATTTTTAATTCTTTAACATCATTATCTCCAAAAATATCTTTAACTTCTAATTTAACCTTGTGTTTACCGGCTTCTTGAAAGCTATGTTTAGTTAAAATTTCAGAACTCTTTTTTCCGTCGCCAAAATCCCAAAAATAAATTAAAGAATTTCCGTCAAGATCGTAAGAATCAGAAGCGTCAAAAATTATTTCTTCACCAACAAAAGCTTTGTTTTTAGCGAAAATAACCGCCTTTGGCGCTTGATTGGGTTCTTTTATTACATTCTTCCGATCAGGCGTAATCTGAGTTGTCCAAGCCCAATTTCCTTTTTCATTTTTAGCATAAGCGAAATCTTCTTGGACTTCGCCGCTATATTTTACAGAATCAACTAAATTATCATTTGGTTGATAAAGTTTTAAAATCTCCGAACCAAAATTATTTAAAGGAATTTTTGTCAGCTTCCTTTTTAAAATCAAAAATCCTTTTGGAGAAATTATAGTTGAAGAAAGATTTTTTGAAGAAATAATAAATTTTATTTCTGAAGCGTCTTCTAATTTCCAACCCTCCAAATCAACCTCAAAATCATTTAAATTTTTTAATTCAATAAATTCGTTTTCCGAATCATCGCCTTTGGGATTGGGTAAAAGTTCATTGATAATAATACTAAAAGGATATTTCTTTTCTTCGAAAGAAAATTTATTTGGCCCGGCCTTGGTTGGAATAGTTGAAATTTTAAAATCTAAATTATCCTGATTAGTGTCAAAACCATCATTTATTCTGGCGGCCGAATTGGGGTCGTAAGTTCTTGACGCATTATCTTCCTTACTTCCATCATTCCAATCACCATAAGTTACGTAATCAATAATTCTGCTATTTTTATCTCGTAAAATAATAATATCGCCTGAATTATTTAAATAACCCTTAATTTTTTCAATGACAAAAAATCCTTGAGGAGAAATTTTCCCTGAAATTTTAGTAATTGCCCCTGAGCCTTCCTCGATTTGCCAATCATCTAAATTAATCTCTTCTTCTTTTTTATTATATAATTCAATCCACTCTTCTTCGCTATCAATTGGATTCGAAACAAATTCGTTAATAACAATATCGGACGGCGAAAGACAATCATTGAGACAACTGCTTAAATTTTCTCCCGCTTCGCAAATGCCATTGCCGCAAACTATTTGAGGCGGGGGCTGGACTGGGGATGATTGCGCCGGACAATCATTGGGACAATTATCAGAATTTTCTCCTGACTCGCAATTTCCATTGCCGCAAACCGAATCTTTAGGTAAGGCCGGTTTTGGTTCGCTTTGAGAATTTTGAGGGGTAGGGGTCTGAATAAAAAAATCAGAGGCATTATTATTAGTGTCTATTTTATTGCCTTGGTCGCCACCGGGTTTTCTCTGTATTGACTCTCCTTTGTTATGTTTTAGGGTTGGAGAATCTTCTTTTACATAAGAAACATCGCCCCAAGCCACAGCGTCAATTCTTCTTAATTTTGCTTCTTCTGATGATTTTGCCCGCGGATCCCAAGGGAAAATTGCTATTGAACCCATGGTATCGCTTAACTGAGATAAAACATAAGGTTGCCAGTCAGCGAATGGCAAAGCATATCCCTTTAAACCAATGAGATAAAAACTATAAGGTGAAATTTTTGCCTTATCTGGAAACTTTTGAATTCGCCAGGGGTTATTCCAGTCCCTGGTCGAAGAAAAATAACAAAAATACCAATCCCCTATTTCAATTGTCTCTGACGCAGGATTATGCAACTCAACAAACTCATCGTCTTGGATTTGGATTTCACTGATTACCGCGTAATTTGCAATTTGCGCCCTCGTTGGTCTTTCAAAAACAAAAAATAGGCCCAAAAAAATAACCAAGGCGGTAATTAAAAGTAAAATAATAATTTTTTTTATATTCAATTTCATTCTAATCTTCTCTTATAAGTATATTCACATCACATTCCAAAATTATACTTTCGTGGATATAATCTAAACAATGAAATATCCAAAATTAAATGAAAAACAAGGACAAAAATTAAAAACATTATTAAAGATAATAGCAATTCTAATCAAGAAATCAAGAAAGTTCGGGCTATCTTATGACTGACAAAACAAAAAGAATAACTATTGCAAAAAGAATAAGTATTACAAAGAGAAAATCCCAAAATAGAGGTTTCTACTAATAAAAAATGATGTATTAAAACACAAAATCCAGCTTCTGCTGGATTTTGTAAAACCTAATGGAAATTTAATTAAACTACCCCGCCGACGGAGCGGCGGGGATTTTTCCAATAAAACTTGTCAGCAGGTTAAAATAATCTTACCACTCCAAAGATATTTCTTGATTTTTGAATGATTATCCTAAATTTTCCGCGACCCCGAGCGCGGAGGTTCGGGAAATCTTTAAGTTATATTATTCGATTGGGGCTGGAATTGTTGGCGTTGCGACCAATCCCTGTCCTTGTGTTGCGATTTGCCGGAAGATGTCGTATACATCTTTTATCTGATTTCTGATCTCATTAAGTTTTGTTCGTATTTCGGCAAGTTTTATCTCGCTCAATTCTTGCTGATTCACCTCATTTTTGAGTTGGGCCAGCTGATCTTTGGCTGAAGCGATTTTGGCGTTGGCGTCAGCAAGCAGCGTTTCCAGCGCGGAAACATCCTTTCCCGCATTCTTTAATTCTGTAAGTTTTGCCGCAATTCTCGCGCTTCTGGCTTCAGCATTATTTAAGACCGCCTTTTCAAATCTGCCGATGTGGGCAAGGAGAAGAAGTCTACGAATTTTCACTTGCTGAACATCTTTGCGATGAGAACGTAGTCCTTCTGCTAAGTTTTTGAGTTCCTTCGCGGTTTGCGCTTCGGTAACGCGAACCTTGAACTCATTGAGTTTAACGATATCAGCGTCAATTTCAGCGATAATTGAAGACTCCAAGTCGCCGTAGATAATTTTATTTTTCATTACTCGATTTTTTACTTCCTCGCTCCTTTTAATAAGCGTATCCGCTATACGCATAAGATGGATTTTGCGTCGTTCCAAAAGTTTTTGTTCGCGAGCAGCGCCCCGACCCTCCCGGCTAGTTTTAACCTCTTCTTGTGATTGACGGAATTGCTCTCTTGCCTCGCGGAATTTGGTTAGCGCGTCCTGAAAAGAAGTGGCTGGCGCTGACGTTTCAGTAGTTTGGGCCGATACTGGAGAAATGCTCGCCATTCCCAGTATCCCAAAAACCGCTATTAAGTTGACGAGTATTAATTTTTTGATTGTGTTCATATTATTTTATTTATTCTCCTAAGTTACTCGGTCTTAAAAAAATTAGAAATCGGACAGAGCCGAATCAACTTCTTTAAGACTGGTTTCTTCCGAGAAGAAGCTGTTTAATTCAGAATCAAAACCGACCGCTTTTGATTCTGTTTGGATTGAAGCAAGTCCGAAAGGATCTTGCCTTGCGGCTGACGGCGCTGATGGCGCTTGAGTCGCTGGCGCAGCCACATCGGTTGCCGCTTCTTCAAGGGCGCTGTCAACCTCGCCAAGAGCTATTTCTTCGCTTGCGTATTGATTTATTTCGGCGCCAAGATCGTTGAAGTTTTCCTGCTCTTTGACAATCTCGTTTAAACTAAAGCTTGTTGATTTTCTGCCTGTAATTCTGCCCGTAAATTGGGTGGTTATCACCGCTAACACGATAACAGCCGCAACTCCAATGGGCAGTAATATTTTCCATTTTGTGAACATAGATTCTGTTTTACTAATTACTTCTTCGGGAATAGAGGGTCGACCTTTTACTTCACCTCTATACAGATAACGCTCTGTTTCTTTATTTGTGACGTCTTCGTTTGTTGAAATTCGGGAGATAATATTGGTTAAAATCTCTTTTTGGGGGACAATGTTTTCTTTTTCGCGATATAAAACCTCGATTACTCGAAATAATTCTCCCAATTCCTCTTTGAATTCAGGCAGTAAGTTCAAAATTTCAGGAGTAGACCTTCCTTTTTCTTGTAGTTCCAAAGCTTCGCTTAGCGCCTTTTCAAATTTTTCATTATTGTGGGTGTTCATATGATTTTGGAATCTTTAAGTTGTTGCCGCAATGTTCTTAAAGCGCGACATTGAAGTTGTCGGACCGCATCCTCGGTTTTTCCAAGAAGTCCCGCAATTTCGCTATTCGGCAATTCATTGATAAATTTCATAATGATAACTTCCCGCTGATCATCGGTTAATTGTTGTATGGCTTGATGTATTGTTTTAATGGTTATGTCTTTTTCAGTCAATTCTTGAGGATTTTCTGCGGGGTCGGGCATCTCAGAAATCGCTTGTGGATCAACAGATGCGCTCTTTTTCTTTTTCCAGTGATCTATAACGGCGTTTCTAGCGACAGTGAAAAAATACGCGAGCGGAGATTTGCCTTGTTCCTGAAAACTTGAAATACTTTGGTAAACTTTCAAGAAAACATTTTGCGCTAAATCTTCTGCTTCCTCTCGGCCCTTGACCCGAAGATAGATGTAGCGAAAAACAGGAACAAAGTATAGTTCATAGAGACAGCCAAATGCTTCAGCGTCGCCATTTTTCGCCAATTGTATCAATGTCTTGGGATCGTTTTTTGAATTATTGTCGTCCATAATGTATAACGATTAGTTGCGATATTTGTGAACGATTAGTTACGGTATTTGTGATTGTAAATTAACAATCTCATTATCTCATAAAAACTCGTCCCTGTAAATATTTTTTAAGCGAGCGAGCAATCCCGCCTAAATTTTGCTTCGCAAAACTTAAGCGGGCAAGGAAAATGTGGTTCGAACCGACCCGAACAAATTTCTTTCAGAAATTTAACCGGGTAAGTATTTTTTTTTAGGTGGTTCGAAAAATTAAGGACGTTTCCGAATTTTTACTCGAAAAGAAGAAAAATAGATCTAACACTATTTTCCCCTGACGCCATTTTCACTATTTCCTGATGACACTATTTTCTGAAAAATTAAAAGATTAAACAACAACTTTTAGTTTAGGTTTAAGGTTAAAATTAAGGGAAGTTTTCTTTTTAGCAATTCTGATTTAAATTGACGAGGAAATTTTTGGGAAACATCAAGAATTTCAATCCCAATAATTTTTCTATTCTTTCTATTCTTATCGTAATCAAAAATAATCCCTTGTTGGATTTCTTCGCTTTTTTGATAAGGGCTTTCATTGAACCTTATATAGAGAGCATCCTCTTTTTTATCATAGTGAAAGCGCATATTATTTTAGATATTTATCGATTTTACTCGTAAGAAAAGCAGTAATAACTTTTTTGGCGGAGTTTATATGGTGATAGATTACTATCATTAAATATTTTTTATTTTCTTTCTTTATGAATTTTAACGCCTTATATTTTCCTTGATATTCGAGAATAATTTTGTCGGGTTTTAGAATAGTGAAAATGATTTCGTTTTTACTAATTTTCCTTTCGGTAATTTAATAAAGAACGTGTTTAGAAAAAACAATACCTGAATTTTTGTTCATATTTATTAAAGAGTCATTTCAAAAATCAATGTCAATAATATGCAAAAGTAAAAGCGTAGGTGATAGAATACTCTGTATTTTGTTTGTGTTTTATTACAGAATGTATCGTTGTTCCTTTTCATTTGAAATATATTTGTTATAATTAAGGAAGCACAAAATAAGGAGGTAAAAA
>DYHM01000096.1 GCA_020724125.1 Patescibacteria group bacterium
TATGTTCTTTGGGCTTAACATTTTTAAAATAATAACCTTCCCAATCTTTAATTGTTTTAGGCGCACATTTTCTAATTTCTTCAGAAACTGCCCCGACATTTCTTTTGAAATTTAACTGAAATCTATTTGTTGCCGAATTTAAAATCCATTCTTTTGCCATATTATTGTTGTATTAAATTTAAAAATTTTAGTTTGTATTTATAATCAAAACTATTATCAACATCAACCAATTTATTTTTTATTAAATGAGCATTGATAAAAGTTTTATTTTGCAGATATAGGTAGCAAAGCAAATTATTTTCGCTGTCGTATTTCAAATTATCAAATTTAATAAAAACTCGCTGATTTTTTAATTTAGCTTGTAGAAACTCAACTGCCTTTTTTACCACTTCATTTTTTACTTTAACGCCAATTAACCTAACTATCAGATCGTTATTTAGCAACACTTTTTCAGGATTTATAACTTGCTTCACGGAATATAAGTCAATCCTTTCGCTGTTTGTAGAATCAATTTTTGAGCCAAATTTTAACTTTTTAGGGTCAATCTTTCTGCTAAATTTTATTGAATCTTTAAAAATATAAGGTAATTGCGAAATCTCGCTTTTATAATCTATATTTTTATTGCTTTGTTCAACAATTTCAAAAGTCGCCCCTTTAAATAATTCATCTTTATTAACCCCTATTTTTTCTTTTATTATTGGCAAGAATTTTTTATTTATTTCATAGCCAATAGAATTGCGGTCTAAATTTTTTGCCGCAAGGGTCGTTGTGCCACTGCCCAAAAATGGATCTAAAATAGTATCACCAACAAAGCTGAACATTTTTATGATTCGCTTTGGCAATTCTTCCGGAAACATTGCTAAATGTTTGTCTTGTTTCGCGCCATTAAAATTCCAATGTCCGGTAAAATACTGATTCCACTCTTCTTTTGACATTTTGGATTTTTCTTTTATTTCTCTTGATACAAATGGAGCATCTCCAGACTTTTTAAAAATCAAAATAAATTCATAATCAAGTTTGATTATTCCGTTTCTCGGATAAGGAAAGCTTCCCATTATGGTCGCTCCACCGGTAGTGTTCATCGTTGTTGCTTTCTGCCAAATAATTGCGCCCATATAATCAAATCCTATGGTTTCGCAAAATTTTATTATTTCTGTTCTAATAGGAATGATTTTGTAGCGTCCATAATAAACAGAGCGGGCAAACTGATCGCCGATATTTATACAAAGACGGCAACCATCATTTAAAACCCTAAAACATTCTTTCCAAACTAAATTAAGATTGTTGATGTAATCCTCATAGCTATCGTTAAAACCAATTTGGTCAGAAGTGCCATAATCTTTTAATTGCCAATACGGCGGCGAAGTAATAACAAGATGAACAGACTTGTCTTTTAATTCCGCCATATTTCTAGAATCGCCAATTATGATTTTATGATTGGTTTTCATGCAGGTTATTTGATTAAATCGTCCACCTTAACATCTAACGCTTTGGCGATTTTCGCCAATGTTTCAATGGTCGGGTTTTGGATTGTCCCCGATTCAATTTTAATAATGGTGTTATAGGCGACATCTGCCATTTTTGACAACCTATCCTGCGAAACACCCTTTTTATTCCGTGCTTTCTTTATGTTTTCAGATATTGTTGATATTTCATTTGACTTACTTGCCATAGAATAGTATTATAGTTATAAGGTTATGTCGTGGGATTAAGTCCCAATCCTTACTACAATGATACTAAAATATAAATCTTTTGGCAAACAAAATAAAGGGAGTAAATCTGTTGTGTGCGCGCGGGTGGGCGGGGCAAATACAACTCCAATTCTAGCGGCGCATTTCGCAAAGCGAAATATGAAAAATTGCGGCAGCGAAAAAAGAAGCGGCGAAAGCGAGGGCGGGTAAAAATTCCTTCCCTCAACCCCTTCCTTTTTGCCCGCCCGAGCGGAAAAGTTTTCTGCTCTGCCGTCCCGCCGAAGGCGAGAGCAATTAAAATTCAAAGTCCGGATTTTCGTCAAAAAAAGTTCGGATTTTGTCCAAAAGACACCGCCAATTTTCACTTTTTGGATTTTGGCTGGAATTTTGGACAATCCCTGCCTCGCCCCTGCGGGCGACAATCCCGCCCAGCGTTTCCGCCCGCCTCCGCTTCGCTACGGCGAACAAAACAGAAAAATTTTCTAAACATTTTTTTAATCACCCCCTCGCAATCCCGCCCTCTAAGCCAAATTCAATCTCTGCTTTAATCCGCGCCAAGCACTGCCAA
>DYHM01000097.1 GCA_020724125.1 Patescibacteria group bacterium
CTGGTTATTTCTCCCCATTTATTTTCACCAGGCAGCCAAGCTTCTAAATCAAATTTCCGATAAACTGAAGCGCCTAAATCGCCACTGCAACAATCAACAATTCGAAAAGGAATTCTCAATCCTTGAAAAAATTCTGTTTCTATTTCAACAAGATAATTCAACATTGCCCCTGAATCTTTTAAAACCTTATCCTTAAAAAGCCCTCCTAAAGTAATTTCAGTAATGGCAATCAATCCTAAATTTTCATCTGCGAGTCTATAAATCTGGGTTTCAGGTCTTCGGGGAGAAAATCCTATTCCTTCAATTATTAAATCAGACGTTATTAAAAGTTGAAAACCGCCGCTTTTCGCAACCGGCAGTTTTCTTTTATTAAATCTAAATTTTCACGAATAAATTTTAAGCTCAACATTTTTTGTGTGGACATTTTTTTGCGCGGGTAATGGGATTTGAACCCATGATCTCTGCCGTGACAGGGCAGCGCTTTGAACCGGACTAAGCTATACCCGCTCTCTTTAATTTTTTAATTTTTAATTTTTAATTGAATTAGAACAGATGCTAAAATTATACCCAAATTTTAAAAATTAACAAGATTTATTTTTAACTACCATATAATTTAGATTTTTTGTTCCATTTCGCGCCTCGCCGCTTCGCGGCTCGGCGACTAAACTACCAAAAATAAAATACAGGATCAGGTTCTTGTAAGTTTTGAAATAAATTCTTTGTTGTTTAAATAGGGTCTTAATGCTTCAGGAATTTTTATGGAGCCATCTGATTGTTGATGACATTCCAAAATGGGGATTAAAATTCTTGGCGAAGCAACGCCGGTGTTATTAAGGGTATAAACATATTGTTTTTCTCCATTTCCTGTTTTGTATTTGATATTTAATCGTCTTGCTTGCCAGTCAGTCAGATTAGAATCAGAATGAGTTTCAGCATAGGCATTTTGCGATGGCATCCAAGTCTCAATGTCATACATTTTAAATTTTCCCGGCCCCATCTCTCCGGTGCACATTTGAACAACCCTGTAAGGTAGATTCAAGTCTTGGAGAATTTCTTCAGCTATAGAAAGAATTTCTGCGAAATACTTAGCAGATTCTTTAACATCATTCTTGCAAATAACAACCTGTTCCACTTTCATAAATTCATGAAGACGATAAAGCCCCTTAGTGTCTTTTCCATAACTTCCCACCTCGGATCTATAACATTGAGAAATGCCAGCCATCTTAATTGGCAAATCTTTTTCATCTAAAACTTGATTAGCGTAATAACCCAATAAAGACGGCTCTGAAGTTCCCGTCAAAAAAAGAGGTTCTGAAATTTTCTTTTCTGAGGCCAATCTGCCAGGATTGGCTATCTGGTAAATTTCATTTTTTCCGAAAGGGAAATGACCACTTCCTGTCAACGCAAACTCTCGCGCTAATGTCGGCGGCAATAAGAGTTTAAATCCTTTTTGTAGAAGTTTATTCAAGGAATGCCATAGGATGGCAAAATGAAGAAGAACCGCCTCATTTTTTAAAAAATAACCCCGAAAACCAGAGACCTTAGCGCCAGCTTCAATATCAATCAAATCCAACTCCCTGCCCAATTCTAAATGCGACTTAATCAGGAAATCAAATTTTGGAATCTCGGCCCAACGATAGAGTTCTTTGTTATCTTTTTCATCCCTTCCTATTGGCGTGTCATCAGAATAAACATTGGGGACCAAAAGCATTAATTCCTGAAATTCTTTGTTTATTTTTTTATATTCTTCTTCTAATTTTTGTAATTTCTCTTTTAATAATTTTCCTTCTTGGATAATTTTCAAACACTCTTTTTTATCAATCGCTTCTTTAACAAGTTCTGTATTTTTATTTTTCTCTTTTCTAATATCTTCAATATTTTTTAAGAGTTCAATTTTTTTATCGTAAACTCCGACAAGATGATTAACATCCAAATCAATATTTTTTACCCTCACTGTTTCTTTAATAAGGTCTATATTTTTTTTAATGAATTTTATATCCAACATAATAAATGTAAAATGTAAAAATCAAAAATCAAAATGATCCCGAAGCGTTCCCCGTCCTGGAATCCCCCACCCTGAAATCCCCCAACCCTGGAGGAGGAAGACTACGGGGCAGGTAATTTAAAATGTTAAAATTATCTTTCTATCAATTTCTTTAATAACCTACATTCAATTTACAAGCGCAACTGAATGACTCATTGAACGACTAAAAGTATGATTGAAATTTCGACTTTTT
>DYHM01000012.1 GCA_020724125.1 Patescibacteria group bacterium
ATTTTTATTTGCATACGTTAAGCATTTTACACCTTAACGTATCGTTAGTCAACATGGTCGTGAATCTCTTGAGGAATTTCAATAATTGGAAAATTGGAAGTTTTTCTGCTTTCATTACCTCTATTTTACCTTATTCTCAAGAAATTTGCCAAAGTTAATGAGACGAGTATTTTGGATGTCAAAATTGGTTTCTAAAACACTCGTCTTATTTGGAGACGAAAAAAATAAAAAAGGAGGTATAAAATGTTACATTTTTATTTGAATAGAGACAATAAAAATAAAGGAAATAAAGGAGTAGAATATTGTTTCAATGTTGGAACTTCCGGCCCATTAAATTCTAATGAGCTTTCGACTTTAAGACATCTCTTAACCAATGGATTTATATTGGAAAATATATCTACAAAACCAATCGACCTTGATAGCCATGATGTGGTAGAACTTGGCCCGCGGATGAATTTTGCAACAGCATATTCAACAAATTTAGTTGCCATTTGTCATACCTGCGGCCTTAAAAAAATTACTCGCATAGAATGTTCCAGAAGATATCACCTTCCTGTGGAAGTTGATAAAGAAAGCTTTATTCAAGGGCATTACGATCGAATGACAGAATGTGTATATAATCAACCCTTACAGACTTTTGAGGCCAAAATTCTTCCAGAACCTGTTTTTGAAATTCCTTTAATGGAAAAGGGGTTGAATGCTTTTAGTGAAATATCAGGCCTTGCCATGGATGAGTGGGATAAAAACTTTTACTTTAACTACTTCGTCAACGAAGAAAGAAGAAATCCCACCATTATCGAAATCAGAGATCTGGATAATGCCAACAGCGAGCATTCGCGGCACACCTTCTTCAAGGGAAAACAGATTATCAACGGCGTTGAAATGCCAGAAACGCTAATAGATATCGTCTACTCTACTTTAAAGGCTAATCCGTCAAACAGCATTATTGCGTTTAAAGATAATTCGAGCGGGATCAAAGGCTATAATTGCTGGACAATTATTCCCGAACAACCCGGGAAACCAACGGTTTTTAAAAAACAAAAGGTCCGATACCATATCATTTTTACCGCAGAGACACACAATTTCCCAACAGGTGTTGCTCCTTTTCCTGGAGCCGAGACAGGCACAGGTGGAAGAATCCGCGATATCCAAGCAACAGGCAAGGGTGGATTGGTAATTGCCGGAACAACTGGATACTGCGTAGCCAACTTGTTCATCCCTGACTATGATTTGCCTTGGGAAAACAAGAAATCCGTGTATCCATCGAGTCTAGCTTCTCCCCTTGTCATTGAAATACGCGCCAGTGATGGAGCCAGTGATTATGGGAATAAGTTTGGCGAACCAGTAATTCTTGGTTTTACACGTTCTTTTGATCAAAAACTTCCAAGCGGTGAACGATGGGCTTGGATAAAACCCATTATGTTTACCGGTGGTATAGGTCAAATTAATGCTAAACACGTTAAAAAAGACGAACCTAAAAATGAAATGCTTATCGTTCAAGTGGGTGGACCCGCATATAGCATCGGTGTCAGCGGAGGTTCGGCCTCTAGTAAATTGCAGGGCGACAATAAAGAAGAACTTGATTTCAATGCTGTCCAACGTGGGGATGCAGAAATGGAACAAAAGATGAATCGTGTTATTCGGACTTGTATTGAAATGGAAGACAAAAATCCTATCATGAGTATTCACGATCAAGGAGCTGGTGGGCCGGCAAATGTTCTTAAAGAGTTGGTTGAAAAATCTGGAGGAAAAATTGAACTTAGACGTATTAAACTTGGCGATCCAACATTATCTGTGCTTGAAATCTGGATTGCTGAATATCAAGAGCGATGCGGTTTCTTGATCTCTTCCGAACGAATTGAAGAATTCGAATCCATTTGTAAAAGAGAAAAAGTAAATTGCGAAATTCTTGGTAAAGTTACGGGCGATGGAAGATTTATTGTTCATGATGAACAAGATGATTCAATCCCCGTGAATCTTAACCTAGAGAAGGTTTTAGGGAATATACCCCAAAAAACGTTTAAGGATGAAAGAGTGACACCGTTACTTAAACCACTTGAATTACCAAGTCCGTTGTCTGTGGAAAAAGCCTTATCTCGTGTTCTTCGCAACCTTGCTGTTGGCTCAAAACGTTTTCTCGTCAAGAAGGTGGATAGAAGTGTGACTGGTCTTGTCGTCCAACAGCAATGCTGCGGATCGCTTCAACTTACAGTGAGCGATGTGGCTGTGATAGCTCAAAGTCATTTCGGACTCACTGGTGCGGCAACTTCTATTGGCGAACAACCAATCAAAATGCTAATCAATCCAAAAGCAGGCGCTCGGATGGCAATCGGAGAAGCGCTAACGAATATTGTATTGGCGCAAATCAGCAAATTCGAAGATATTAAGTGCTCAGCTAATTGGATGTGGGCGCCTAAACTTCCCGGTGAAGGAGCAGCACTTTATGACGCAGCCTGCGCCATGAGAGATTTGATGATTCAATTAGGTATTGCAATTGATGGCGGGAAAGATAGTCTTTCAATGGCGACTCGAGTTGGAGATGAAATTGTTAAATCTCCGCGCGAACTTGTTATTTCCGCCTACGTGACAATACCTGATATTAATAAAGCGGTTACGCCTGATATTAAAAAACCTGGCTTGAGCAAACTGGTGTTTATTGATCTCTCTGGCGGCCAGGCTCGGCTTGGAGGTTCAATATTGGCGCAAGTCTATGGTCAGATTGGCGACGAGTCTCCCGACGTAAGCAACCCAGATATGCTAAAGCGCGCTTTTCTGGCAGTGCAAAAATTACTATCAGAGAATCTCATCTTAGCAGGACACGATATCAGTGATGGAGGCCTTATCACGACGATTCTTGAAATGGCTTTTGCCGGAAACTGCGGGTTGAGAATTTGTATGGACGGTTCATAGAGTCCTCTCGAAAGATTTTTTGCCGAAGAGTTAGGAATTGTCATCGAGTGCCATTCTGACGACATTCGGAATGTCATCGAAATTCTTGATTCTTTTCGTTTATGTTCGACCACGATCGGAAAAACAACAAAGAAAAAGGAAATTCTTGTGATCTATAATTCTCAAGAGGTTCTTAAATCAGACATCCGTATTCTTCGCCAATGTTGGGAAGAAACATCCTATCAGATTGATCGCCTTCAGGGGAATCCGCAATGCGCCGACGAAGAGCGAAAAAATATCTTTGATCGCAAGGGTCCAAAATATACCATTCCTTTTAAACCCAAACCAACGTCGACACATCTTCTTGAAGCGAAAGATAAACCAGAAGTGGCTATTCTCCGGGAAGAGGGAAGCAATGGCGACCGCGAAATGGCATCTGCTTTTTATCAGGCTGGATTTAAACCATGGGATGTCACTATGACCGATCTCATTAGCAGTCGGATTACTCTGGAGAGATTCCGAGGACTCGTTGCTGTTGGCGGATTTTCTTACGCGGATGTTCCAGAAAGCGCCAAGGGGTGGGCAGCTACTATCAAGTTTAACGCAAAACTTAAAGAGATGTTCGAGAACTTTTACAAGCGTCCCGACACTTTCTCTTTGGGCGTCTGTAACGGTTGTCAACTCTTCGCTCTTCTTGGCTGGGTGCCTTGGCTTGGAATACCTGATAATGAACAACCGAGATTTATTCAAAATATGTCCGGGCGTTTTGAATCTGGCTGGGTAACTGTTAAAATTTTAGAGAGTCCCGCTGTTATGCTAAAGGGTATGGCCGATTCAACGCTTGGAATTTGGGTGGCTCATGGCGAAGGTAAACTTCATTTTCCCGATCCAACACTGATGAACAAAGTCATCACCAAAAAACTTGTCCCAATAGTGTTCGTGGACGATGAAGGAAAGATTTCGGAAAGATATC
Source organism: Patescibacteria group bacterium (assembly GCA_020724125.1). Classification (GTDB taxonomy): domain Bacteria; phylum Patescibacteriota; class Minisyncoccia; order Minisyncoccales; family CG1-02-41-26; genus DYHM01. The sequence continues at coordinate 3,863 of DYHM01000012.1, forward strand.
CTTTTAATCCAAATGGATCGCCATTCGGGATTACAGGACTTTGTTCGCCAGATGGACGGCACCTCGCAATGATGCCTCATCCAGAACGAACGTTTCTAAAATGGCAATGGTCATGGATGCCTGAACGCTTGGATAAAAAAATTAAGGCGTCTCCATGGTTAAAGATGTTTCAGAACGCCAGATTTTGGTGTTTGAAACATACATAAGTCGGAGGGAAAGTTCGAATGGTTCTAACCATGCTGTTTTTTGAACCCCCATGTTTGCTATTTATTGTTATTGTAGCGGGCGTGCGGGGTTCTTTTTTATGCAAAATTATCTTGTAATTTTTGAGAATAAAAATAGAATTCCATAAATCCTTTAAATTCTTATCAAAAAAGGCAGGACAAGGGTGACCATGATTTATAGCCCCGCCGCCGAAAAAAATTAGGCAAAACCAAAAAGCAAACGAGTAAAAAGGGTCTGAGAAATGAATTTTGCCCGTTTTCTGTTTATCGAAGCCCGAGGCCTGAACAGAGCGAGAGGCGAGAGCGAAACAATTGAATATAGTGGGGATGGAGGGGATCGAACCCTCACGGAGATTGCTCTCCAATGGTTTTTGAGACCATTTTGTCTACCAATTCCAACACATCCCCTTTTTGATTTTACTAAATTTTTTAATGAAGACAAGGATGGATAATATTATGTAAATTCAAAATGAAAAAAAATCACATCTCAAAATTAAACAAGTTTAAAACATTAAAAATTGAAAAATTATCTAAAAATTAAAAATTAAAAATTAAACACTTCAATTTTACTTTAAGATTTGAATTTTGTTTTGATTGACTTTTTGTTTTTATTCTGTAAGCTTGATTATGAGGTCGAATTTTTTTGTTTTATGTTTTCCGAAATAGATTCAAAAATTAAAGAAATTCAGATTAAACACCAGCAACTGCTGGACCGTCTTTGACATAACAAACAAGAAAAAAGAATTAGAAGAATTGAAAGCGAAAATTCAAGAAAAAGATTTTTGGCAAAGAAAAAAAGAGGCCTTGAAAACGCAGAAGCAATTTAGCCAGATAGTAAAAGAAATAAAAGAGATGGAAGAATTAGGCAAAGAAATCAAGGATTTGCAAGTATTAGCAGAATTATTAGAAGAAGAATCAAAAACAGAGACAAGATTAGAAACGGAATTGATTAAAAACATTGAAAAACTAAAATTCCAACTCAAAAAAAAATTTCAAGAGATTTGTTTTTCGGGAAAGTATGATAAATGTTCAGCCATTTTAATAATAGAAGCAGGCGCTGGCGGCCGGGACGCCGAGGACTGGACAACCCTGCTTTTAAGAATGTATCAAAGATGGGCAGAGATTAATAATTTTTCAACTAAAATTTTATCGCAGAGATTCGGCGAACCAGGAGGCCCCGAAGGAAGAATCGGATTAAAAGAGACCTCAATGGAAATAAAAGGAAAGTTTGCCTACGGCTTTTTAAAAAAAGAAAATGGCGTTCACCGTTTAATTCGGCTTTCACCCTTTTCCGCGAAACAACTTCGGCATACTTCTTTTGCCCGGGTTGAAGTTTTGCCTAAAATTGAATTTATTGATGAAGAAATAAAAATCAGACCAGAAGATTTAAAAATAGAAACCTTTCGCGCTTCGGGCGCGGGCGGCCAGTATGTCAATAAAAGAGAGTCAGCCGCGCGAATCACTCACCTGCCAACCGGATTGCGAACTGAAAGTCAGGTTGAAAGACTCCAGGGGGTTAATCGACAAATTGCCCTCCAGATTCTTCAAGCCAAGCTCATTAAACTTAGAGAAAAAGAAAGAGAAAAAGAAATAAAAGAGGTAAGAGGGAAAAAAATGGCAGCCGAATTTGGCAATCAAATTCGCTCCTATGTTTTCCATCCCTATCAATTGGTTAAAGACCATCGGACTGGAATGGAAAGTTTTAACCCTGAGGAAGTCTTGGCTGGCAGAATAGACCAATTTTTAGAAGCAGAAATCAAAATGTAAAATTAAAATAACATTTATCTAAAAAATGATTTTTTTTCAAGATATTACTAAAATTTATTTTTCTAACTCAGGTCCAGTTGTCGCTTTAAAAAACATTTCTTTTGAAGTAAAAAAAGGAGAGTTTGTTTCAATTATTGGAAAATCAGGCGCCGGGAAGACAACCTTGTTTAAACTTTTAATTGGCGAAGAACAACCCACCGAGGGAGAGGTTTTTTTTAAAGAAAAACCTATTCAGAAAATGTCTCGGGAAGAAATTCAAAAACTTCGACAAAAAATTGGAGTGGTTTTTCAGGATTACAAACTGCTTTTTACTAAAACTGTTCGGGAAAATGTTGAATATCTAATGCAGGTCATCGGAGCTTCGGACAAGGCTGTTGCGCGGGATGTTCCCCAAATTCTTGAGATTGTCTGTTTAAGTCATCGTCAGAATAGTTTTCCAGTTGAACTTTCCGGCGGTGAAAAACAACGATTAGTTATTGCCCGAGCCCTATGTCATCAACCCGAAGCGATAATTGCCGATGAGCCAACCGGTAATCTGGATCTTTATAATAGTTTTGAAATTATTAATCTTTTAAAAAAAATCCATCAATTAGGAACAACAATAATTTTAGCCACTCACAATAAAGGAATTGTGGACGGATTAGGCCAACGAGTAATTACATTAGACGAAGGAAAACTAATTTACGACGCTCCAGAAGGAAAATTTATTCTCTAAGAATAAAATTAAGTTGATTGGGTCGTAAATATGATTTTATGATTTCTAAAAAAGATTTCAAAAAAATTTCAGATTGGCTTTGGGAGATTCCAAAAAGTTTTCGAGCTGATATGCGAGCGCCAGTGAGAATTTATGTTTCTGAAAAAATGTTGGAAGATTGTTTTAGAGACAGATCGTTGCAACAATTAATCAATGTTGCCACTCTTCCCGGAATTCAAAGATATGCCATTGCGATGCCGGATTGTCACGAGGGTTACAGTTCTCCAATTGGCGGAGTAGCCGCAATCAAAATTTCCGATGGAATAATTTCACCTGGAATGCAGGGTTACGATTGCAATTGCGGGATAAAATTATTACAATCTAATTATTCGGAGAAAGAGATTAAACCCCATTTGGATAAATTAGCCACTGAAATTCAAAAGCAAGTTCCTTCTGGACTCGGTCAAGGCAGAAAAGTAAAACTCTCAATTGAACAAATAGATAAAATTTTAGAAGGAGGGGTTAAAAGAATAGTTGAACAAGGTTACGGCGAAAAAGAGGATATTGAAAATTGTGAAGCAAAAGGCGGATTAGAATGGGCTGACGCCAATGCAGTTTCTATTGAGGCAAAAAATCGAGGAAGAGATCAAGTTGGAACATTAGGTTCGGGAAATCATTTTTTGGAAATTCAGAAAGTAGCAGAAATTTTCGACGAGAAAGCGGCAAAAATTTTCGGTTTATTCAAAGACCAAATCGTTATTATGATTCATTGCGGCTCGCGGGGCCTTGGCCATCAGATTTGCGCGGATTATTTAAGAGAATTTATTCCCCTAATGGAAAAGAAATATCGAATTTCTGTTCCTGACAAAGAATTTGCCTGCGTTCCCTTTAACTCGCCAGAAGGACAAAGATGTTTAGCCGCTTCTGCTTCCGCTGCAAATTATGCCTGGGCAAATAGACAAATGATTACTTATTTTGTTAGAAAGGCGTGGAGGTCTGTTTTGGGAGAAAAAAGTTCATCATTAGTTGTTTTATACGATGTTGCTCATAATATTATCAAAAAAGAAAAATATCTAATTGAAGGCAGGGAAATAGAAACAGCTGTCCATCGAAAAGGGGCGACCAGGGCATTTCCGCCGGGACATCCGGAAATTCCAGAAAAATATCGGGAAGTAGGACAACCTGTTTTAATTCCCGGCTCAATGGGAACAGCTTCTTATGTTTTAGTGGGCGCAAAAAAAGGAGAAGACGCTTTCTACTCCAGTTGTCATGGAAGCGGCAGGGCTATGTCCCGTCATGCCGCAATGAGAAAAATATCAGGCCAAGAACTTATCAGGGAATTGCATAAAAAAGGAATTCTTGTAAAATACTATTCCCTAATAGGTTTGGCTGAAGAAGCGCCAATGGCTTATAAAAATATTGATGAAGTGGTTGAGGTCGTCCATCGGGCCGGTCTCTCTAAAAAGGTCGCAAAATTGAAACCCTTAGTCGTAATTAAAGGAGAATGAAAAAAAGTTTTAAAATTAAATTTGGTCGTCGCCTTTTTAAATACTTCTTCTTCGGTTGTGTTGTTTTGGTTGGTCTTATTTTAATCTTTGGAAATTCGTCTTCAGCAATCACAGAAACTCCTGTTTTAAAAACAGAAAATAGAACCCCGGAAAAAACCAAAAATTCAGAGATTGACATCGACCTTAAACCAGAACCGCGATTTATTATTCCCTTCTCTGAAAAAATAAACGAAAAAAAAGAAATAAAAATTGAATTGAAAAACGTTATTGGGGTTGAATTTTATTTAAGAAGGCCCGAAAGTTTGGTCTTAAATTATTTGAGTCAGGGAATAAAAGAAAAAGAAAATATTTGGAAATTTTCTTTTGACAGCCAAACCATTCCTAATGGCAGTTATTTTCTCGTCTTAAAAATTGAAAACCAATATGGTTCTTATGAAAAAGAAATGGCTATTGAGATAAAAAATGAACTGGAAAAAGATATCTTAAAAGAAGAGCAGCTTAAAAAAGAAATAACAGAAAAAGAAAAGAAAATAGAAACTGAAAAAAAAGAAATGGAAGCCAAAACAGAGGAAATAAAAACAACTGTTTTAGAGGAAGTTAAAAAATCTACCGAGAAAATGATGGAAAATCTTTTCCAGTCTGAAAAAGAAGGATTCGGAAAAGAGATAGAAGTAATTGAATTAGAAATTAAAAAAAAGGTATCTGAAAAAATAGAAGAGTGGAGCGAGAATAAAAAAGAAGAAATTAAAAAAGAAAATCAGTTGCAAGAAAAAGAGAAAGAGGAAAAGGAAATAATCGAAAAAATAGAACCGATTGTTCAAGAAATTAAAGAGATTGCCAAGAAAAAACCCCAGCGGGAATTCCAAGAACCCTTGACGCTTTTTAAACAAGACAAGGAAAAGAAATTAAACCAGCAAAAAAATTTACAAAAAGAAATCCAAGAAAAAACAATTTCTATTTCTCAGGAATTAGAAAAGATTAAAAAAGAAAAAGAAGAAATTAAAGGAGAATTAAAGAAAGAAATAATCAAGCCAATCCAATTTCTCGGCGAGAAAAAAATAGAAATTAAAGAAAAGATTGAAAAAGAAATTGAAAATCTTCAGTTAAAAGCAGAAGAAAAATTGGAGGAATTAGAAAAAACTATTTCTCAAAAAGAAAAAATTAGACAAAAGATTTTAATCGAAACCCTTAAAGATTCTGACGGCGATGGCGTTTCTGACGAAGAAGAGTTAAGAAGGGGAATTAATCCTTTTCTTGCCGATAGCGACAACGATGGTTTTTTAGACGGCATTGAACTCGAACAAGGATTTGACCCCTTAAATCCTTCACTAACCGACAAAATAACATACGAAGAACCAAAAAAAAGCAAAGCGCCAATTAGCGAAAATTATAAAATTGAAAAACTAGAAATAATTGAATTACCAACAGAAAAAAGTGGTTTAAAAATTCAAGGAAGGGGAACTCCTAATACTTTTATCACTATCTATCTTTATTCCGAACCATTTCTGGTTTTAATCACTAAAACAGACGCTAATGGCAATTTCGTTTATATTTTAGATAAATCATTAGACAAAGGCGCCCATCAGGTTTACATAGCTGTTGTAGACAATAAAGGAAAAATAAGAGAAAGATCCGAGGTTTTTAATTTTATTCAAACAGAAACAGCGGTTGCCGCGATTCTTCCTCCCTCCATTCCCCAAGAAGCAATTTCGCCAGCAGAAAGTCTTTATCGCGTTTACACTATTTTTATAGCCAGTCTGGTAATTTTTAGTCTGGGTTTGGCTCTATTTGTCATTGGTATTTTAACGCGTCGGGAAAGAAAAATTCCTTAAGAGTTTTATGCTTAATTTTTTAAAAGGGATTTTAGGATTTATAAAACAAAATCCGGCTATTTTATATTCTTTATCTTTAATCATATTTTTACCTTTTATCTTGTGGGGTAATAGTGTTTTTGTTATCAAATCTTTTGAAAAAGATATTGATTTTATTCTTCAAGACAAAGCCCTAACCATTGAAAATATCTTTGGAGAATTTATCTCTGAAAAATATCAAGACACTGAATTTTTACAAGAACAAATTAAAAAAATTTCCAAACAAACGCCGGAAATCAATGGGCTAAAAATAATTAGCCGCCAAGACGATAAATTTAAAATTATTGCCTCTCAAGAACCCAAAGAAATTGGCAAGGAAATTAAAAATGCCTCACTGGGTTTAGCTTGGGATCAAGAAGATAACATTGCCCATTTAGCGGGAAATAAAAAAGAAAGGTTTTGGGAAACAGTAAAACTTTTTAAAAATAAAAAAGGAGAAAAAATTTTTTTAATTAGCTTAAATCTTTCCTTGAAATCTGTTGATAAGTTAATCAACCAAACAGCTCAAATTTCTTATTTCTCTGTTTTTCTTGGTATTTTATTAACTTTGTTTTTAATTTTTCAACATACCCGACTCTTCCAATATCTAAAACTTTATCGAGAACTTCAAAAAGTAGAAGAGATAAAAGATAATTTTTTTCGAATGGCTATCCATGAACTTCAAAGCCCGATTACCAACATTCGGGGTTATATTGAAGTTTTAGAAGAGAACCTAAAAAATAAAATTTTACCTCAACAATTAGAAGATTTTAAAAAAATTTCTATTTCGGCTAAAAATTTAAGCGGATTGATCGATGATATTTTTAAAGTGGTAAAAATTGAAGAAGAACTTTTGGATTTGACAACCCAAGAAATTTCTCCTGTTAAAACCACTGCTGAAATAATTGATTCTTTTCGGCCGAAAATTGAAACAAAGGGGCTTGTTTTGAAATATGAAATCAGTCGTGAAAACTGGATTATAAGAGTTAATCCTTTTCGTTTTCGGGAAATTTTAACTAATCTGATAGATAATGCGATAAAATACACTCCCCGAGGTCAAATTGAAATAAAAGAATGGATTGATTCATCAAAAAAAAGATATTATTTTTCTATTAAAGATGATGGAATTGGCATTATAGGAGAAGAACAAAAAAATATTTTCCAAAAGTTTTATCGCGTAAAAAACAAAGAAACAAGCGATATTGTCGGCACCGGCTTGGGACTTTGGATCGTCAAAGAACTTTGTCAGGGAATGAACGGCTCAATAACCCTTGAAAGCATCAAGGGAATGGGATCAAAATTCACTATCTCTTTTTCTCTTCTTTCTGCTTAAATACGGATAAAATGTTTAAAATATTCTTTAAAAACAGAAATTGTCTCCTTAATTATTTGGGGATTATTGTTGGTAAGAAAAAAAATGGTCTTCGAAATCAAGATACAAAAAATTGTCAAATAGATTGAGTCGTTTTATAATCAATTTTAAAACAAAAGACTTTTCGCTTCTTCTCGGCCCCGTAAGGTCAATTATTTCCTTACCAGAATAATTAATTTTTTCCAAAATATCTCGAGGAAGCAAGTTCGCCCTCTCAATAGTTTTTTGCCAAAAATCAATAACCATTACAATTGTTCTCTATCTATTTTCATCAATTATAGTTTATTATTTTTTTAAGTTAAAATCAAATATAAGTTATGAAAAATTTAATATGAAAAATTTAAATGGTTTGTTGTAATCAAAACTTTATATTATTGAAAATGAATTTATTTTAAACACAATTATTCACCAACAACTTAAACATAACTTAACCATTTTTGATATTTTTTCTCTTCGGCCTCGGTAATTTTATGATACTTTTCTTTTAATTTTTTAGTAATCTCACCTTCTTTGCCTTGGCTGATTTTTAGTTTATCGATTTGACCAATAGCGGTAATTTCTACCGCTGTGCCCGTGAAAAATGCTTCATCAAAATTTTTAATCTCTTTTGGTTTTATGTCTTTTTCAATGATTTTATATCCTAAATTTTTAGCAATTTTTATAACGCTATCTCGCGTAATTCCCGGTAAAATTGTTCCATGCTTTGGCGTATATAAAATTTTCTTTTTGACAAAAAAGATATTTTCACCCGGACCTTCGGCGATATTGCCTTGATAATCTAAAAGCAGGGCCTCGTCAAATCCATCTTTTTTTGCTTCCAAACTAGCTAAAATTGAATTGAAATAATGACCGGAAATTTTGGCCTTCATTTCGCTTGACATTGAAGAAATTCTTTGAAATTTAGAAATTTTCACTTTAACAATTTCTTTTTCTAAATATCTCCCCCATTCCCAACAAGCAATTGCTGTGTTTAAATCAGCTCCTCGCGGGTCCAACCCCATTTTTTGACCATAGAAAATAATTGGTCTGAGATATCCTGATTTTAAATTATTCTTTTTAATCAGTTCTAAAATTGCTTTACTTAATTGATTTCTTGAATATGGAATTTTCATTTCCATTGTTTTAGCTGAAAGAAAAAGCCGATTAAGATGTTCGACTAACCGAAAAACAGCAGGGCCCTTTTCTGTTTCATAAAATCTAATCCCCTCAAAAACCGCGCTGCCATAATGTAAACTATGAGTTAAAAGATGAAGGGTTGCTTTTTCCCAAGGAATAAATTTTTCATTTAACCAAATAAATTTTGTTTTTAACATACCTTTTCAGTTGAAAGCTTGAAATTTTTAGTTAAACTGGGCTTGATTCCCCAGATATTATTCTTTTTTTAGTTCTTCGTAAAGTATCGGAATTCTAATAAATTAAGTTTTCTAAATTTCAATCTGCCATGGAAAAATAAAGTTTATTTCTTTAGGTTTTGTTTTATCAATAAATTTTATCAATAAAATTTAAACCAATTAAATTAACCTACATTCAATTTGCAAGCGCAACCGAATGGTTTACTGAACGACTAAAAGTATGATTGAAATTTCGACTTTTTGATTTTAATTT
>DYHM01000098.1 GCA_020724125.1 Patescibacteria group bacterium
ATTCTGTAAGAGTATAGCGGTTATTTCGTTGTGCGTATCTGAGTTGATGATTAAGATATCTCCGAAAATGCAGCTGCTGCAGAAAACGACTAAAGAGATATATTCCACCGAAGTGAGTAAGCCATGGTGAAGTAAATTTTGTATGGATATTTCGTGGTCCTGAGCTCATTACCCAATATTAACAAAAAGTTAATGTTGGGTAAAGAGAATTTTAGCCTAAAAAACAGCTAAATAAACACATTTTCAAAGAGCAGTGATTAAATTTCACGCAGGATTTAAGTAACTATACTAAATGTAGTTCAAACAAATACACATATAAATTTTTATTTAAAATTGTCTTAATTTTAATTATTTTTTCAATAAGGTCTTATGAAAAAATATGAAATTTTAGAACATAAAGCAGATTTAAAAATTAGAGTTTTTGGCAGAACCAAAAAACAACTCTTTGAAAATGCCTTATTGGGAATGACAAACTCTTTTTTAGCGGAAATTACGGGTAAAGAATTTACTGCTCGGTTCATAAAAATTAAAACATTAAACTTAAATTCTCTCTTGGTTGATTTTTTAAACGAAATTTTATATCTTAGTCAAATAAATAAAGAAATTTATTCCAAGATAAAATTCAAAAAATTTTCAGATACTGAAATCGAAGCCGAACTTATTGGTCAAAAAATTAAAAGATTTAATCTGGATATTAAGGCCGCCACTTATCATAATTTAGATATCACCAGATTAAAAAATGGAATCTGGCAGACGATTGTTTTATTTGACATTTAATTTTTTGAATCTCCTTTATTATACGGCTTCTAATATTATACGCTTCTAAAATCAAAAATCAAAAACTCCTTTCAAGGAGTTTTTGATTTTTTCGTTATAATCGTCGCTTTTTATGATTGTTGTCTCTTTTTCAACCAACATTCTTTACAAAGAATTTCTTTATCAGGAGCAGGTTGAAAAGGGAGTTGGGTTATTTCTGCTCCACAATCAGAACAAGTCCAATTTCCTTGAATCATTTGACGAGGGGTATTTCTGAATGGACGATCAAAGCCTGATTTTCTTCTCTTTTTCAACCAACATTCTTTACAAAGAATTTCTTTACCAGGAGCAGGTTGAAAAGGGAGTTGGGTTATTTCTGCTCCACAATCAGAACAAGTCCAATTTCCTTGAATCATTTGACGATTAAAATCTCTAGATGGATGATCAAATTTTCCGAAGGCCATAAAATTATATTATAAATTTAGACAATAAAAAACGACCTTTGCCTAATAAAATCGTTTTACCTCTTAGTAGAAAATGTCTTTCTAATGAGGTTTATCTCAAATTGGGCCTTCCTATAACTTCAAAGGTTATCAAAGACTTATTCTAAGATATTTTACTAACTTATTAAGACTAATTTTAGTATATTTTTTTATTTTAGCATGTCAAGTGAAATAGCCCAATAAGTTTTGTGTTTTGATTTTTTAAGTCATTAAAAATTTTAACTGCTTCTCCTGTTTTTTTAATAAACAATTTAATTCCCCTTGAAAGAACTTCTTTTTGGGCGTTTTCTAAAACCTCGGCTATTCCCGATTCCCCGGCGCCAATAATAATCAATTCCGGATTTTGTTCGATTGCGCTTTTTACGTCTTCGGTTCCAATAACGTGACTTTCTTTTCGCCGCCAAGGCAAAATTTTATTGTCCCAACGGACTTCAACGTCATGATTATATTTTTCTCCATTAATAATAATTAAACCAAAATAATACTCTTCTATCATAATTTAAATTTTTATTAAACCTTCTAAATTTATTACAAAAACATTAGGTTGTCAACGAAAGTTAAAATGTAAGCTAACGATACGTTAGTTGGTAATTTTAATTAGTTTTAAATCAATGTTTTTATTCCCTTTTAGGCATTGAGCTGGTGTTTTGAAATTTAATCTTTTTAATCTTGTATTCGTATTGTAATTATTAATGAATTCAATTAAGTGAACGTTCATTTCAAATATTGTTTCAAACAAATATCTTTTTAATACCTTATCTTTAATTCTTCTGTGAAAGTTTTCTATCATTCCATTGGTCCAAGGATGTTTAAATTTGATTGTTCTGTGTTCTATTTTATTCTCTTGGCGCATTTTGTCAAATAGATGAATCTTTTTTTGTTG
>DYHM01000099.1 GCA_020724125.1 Patescibacteria group bacterium
TTTTTGTGGTTCTTTTGGGTTATTTAAATTTTCTTTTGAAAGAGGACTATATTTCTTTTCCTTCTTCATTTCCACTCTTATTCAAACCATTGCCTTCCCAATCGCCAGTTGTTCCTGGATTGAAAACCATTGCCAAATTTTCTTCAGAACAAGATTTTAAAGAATATCTTCAAAAAATAGGAGAAGAAAGAGAAATAAGTTTTGATATGGGAGTAAAATTTGGTATTGGTTTTGGGCCAAGAATGACGCCAATGGTAGAGATAATGGAACAAAAGATGATGGAACAAGAAGTGGGAGTAAAAAAAGACACAGCAATGCCAGAAAGAGTTTCTGAAACCACTGTTCAAGTGGTTGGTATTGATGAGCCGGATATTGTTAAGACCGATGGACGGGAAATTTATTTTTCAAGAAATTATCAGTGGGGATTTCGAGAAAAATGCATAGGAAGTCGTTGTATTAGTCCTTTTATTGAAAAGAGTGAAACAACAATTATTAAGGCCTTTCCGCCGACTGATTTAAATATTGATAATAAAATTGATAAAGCAGGAGAGTTATTATTAAATAAAAATATTTTAGTGATTTTTTCTGGACAGGAAATTTTTGGTTATGATGTTTCAGATCCAAAATCACCAGAGAAAAAATGGAACCTAAAATTAGAAGACAATAATTTTGTAGTTACGAGCCGACTTTATCAAAATAAAATTTATTTGGTGAGTAAAAGTTTTATTAACGAACAGCGACCTTGTCCGATTTTCCCATTAACTATTAAAGGAGTTTCCTTGGAAATTAAATGTCAAGATATTTATCATCCCATTATTCCGGTTCCCGTTGATAGCGCTTTTATAGTAATGATTTTAGACCCGACAGAGGGCAAAATTGAAAAAACTGTTTCTTTTGTCGGTTCTTCGGGCGACTCTGTTGTTTATATGTCAGAAAAAGGAATTTATATCACCTATTCTTATCATGAAAGCATTATTAAATTTTTCTCTGGGTTTTTAAAAGAAAATCAGGATATATTTCCGAAATGGTTAAATGAAAAAATAGAAAAATTAGAAAAATACGACCTTAGCCAAGACACAAAACTTTTAGAACTTCAATTCTTGTTTGAAAGATATAAGAATTCTTTAAATAACGATGAAAGAATAAGAACGGGAAATGAGATAGATAATAGAATGTCGGATTATCATAAAAAACATAATAGAGAATTAGAGAAGACCGGAATAATAAAAATAGGGCTGGAAGAATTTAAAATTATTGCGGCCGGCGAGGCGCCGGGTTATCCCTTAAATCAATTTGCTTTAGATGAATATCGGGAGAATTTAAGAATAGCGACAACCATTGGCGAAAGGTGGGTAGGAATATTTATGAATGGAATAAGCGGCCTGCAAGGAAGTATTCAAGAAAGCGTTAATGATGTTTATGTTTTAGATAGCGACTTAAAAATTCTTGGTTCAGTAAAAGATATGGGCAAGGGCGAGAAAATTTATTCGGCAAGATTTATTGAAGACAAAGGTTATTTAGTCACTTTCAGACAAACAGACCCTTTTTATGTTTTGGATTTATTAAACCCCCAAAATCCTCAATTAAAAGGCGAATTAAAAATCCCTGGTTATTCTTCCTATTTGCACCCAATAACAAAAGATAAAATCTTGGGAATTGGCAAAGAAAATTGGCAGGTTAAAATTTCTCTTTTTGATGTTTCAAATTCGGCAAATCCTCTTGAAGTCGATAAATATATTTTAGACGAAGAGTGGTCAGAAGCGCTTTCCAATCATCACGCTTTCTTGTTAGATGTGAAACATCAAATCTTTTTCTTGCCCGGAAGCAAAGGTGGTTATATTTTTTCCTGTAAAAATGATAAATTAAATCTGATAAAAACCATTGAGCAATCCTGGGTTAAAAGAGCGATTTATCTTGATGATTACCTTTATATTATTAGTGATGATATAATTACTGTCTTTAACGAATTAAATTGGGAAAAAGTAAAAGAAATAGATCTTTTATACGATTAAAAAGTTTCTCAAAAAATTTAACTCAAATTTCGGAAGGATGGCTGAGTGGACGAAAGCGACACGGTGCTAACGTGTTAGGGATGAAAGTCCCTCGTGGGTTCGAATCCCACTCCTTCCGCCAGTT
>DYHM01000013.1 GCA_020724125.1 Patescibacteria group bacterium
CTAGTCAAATAATTTCGCCTTTGACGAAATTGCCGCAAGGCGGCATTTAATCGGGCGCGCAATACAAAACGCAAAATAGAAAATTTGTTTTTTTTAAAAATGAAGTAGTTGTAAGCTAACGATACGTTAGTTGGTAATTTTAATTAGTTTTAAATCAATATCTTTATTGTTTTTAAAACCCCGTCCCTTGGGGCGGTTGGGAGTTTCATTAAACAACATCTTTACTATTCTATCTCTGTAGATTTTAAATTGCGGGGCTAATATGCGGGGTTAATACTCTTTCTGTAGATTTTAGAATGAATGTTGAATACGGATTCTTGACTCAAAGATAAGGATGCTTTATAATAGAGTTTAGTTATTGCGGTGGATAAAATTTCGGAAAATATCGCTTAGGAAATTATTAAATGAGAAAAAAGTAAGACGGAAAAACTTTCTCCTAAAAAGAAATTATCGAGACTAGGATGTTTTATTAATAAGGGAAACCGCTAAAAACTCATAGCGGGTTAATTCTTTTTGGTTTAAAATATGAACATGGTTCAATAAAAAGAGATTAAAAAAATAACCCAAGTAAATTGCCGAAAAATACAAGTCAGAGAAGATAATTCTTTTTAGTTCCTATGTTTCGGGTAAGCCTCGAGAATGGAGCGATGTTGATTTATTTATTGTTAAACAGTCGAGAAAGAAAAGATGGCAGCGGGAATATGAATTAAGGTTAAAAATTTTTCCGCCTGGCCTCCTTCTTGATTTATTAATTTATACACCACAAGAAATTAATAAACGACTTTCCTTAAACGATTTTTTTGTAAAAGATATTTTTAATAAAGGAAAGGTTTTATATGAACAAGCAAAATAATCAAAAAGATTTATTAACCGAAGAATGGATTAAAAAAGCCAAAGATGATGAATTAAATGCTTGTTCTATTTTAACCCACCGAGACGGCGCGCCAAATGGCGTCTGTGTTTTAAGCCATCAAATGGCAGAAAAATATCTAAAAGCATATCTTGTTTTAAAGAAAAAAATGGTATCCTGAAATTCATTTTCTTAATAAATTATCAGGGGATTGCATGATTATTGATGCATCTTTTAAGAGATTAAAAAAAAGATGTGGTTTATTTAAGTCCCTTTTATACCGCAGGCCGTTTTACCCAGGCGATTATCCCGAGTTTAACTGGCAAGAAGCGGAAAAAGCATTTGGGCAGCTGTTAAAATAAAAGAATTTACGCTATCTAAAATTCATTACCAATAAATTATTGTTAATCAAAACTAATACAAATTTAACAAAAGCATTTTTAGTCTTAAATTCATTAAATAATTTTGAATTTTACATTACTCACCCGACCAAATTTTGTTTGCCTTGTTGTTTGTTCTTAATTTGTTTGTTATAAAAAGTGATAACAAAATAATATTTTTTGAAGATGAAATAAATAAAATTTAGGCGGGTGAGATATTTGAATTTTGAATTTTATTCTTTTTTATTATGGATATTAATCAATTTAAACCAAGAGGGGACGAAAAATATATAATTATAGAAAATGGAAAACCAGTGGGGGTTTTGATTTCTATTGAGGATTATCAAAGATTTTTTCTTAATAAAGATAAAAATTTAGAAAACAAAACGGAAAAAAATTTCTTTAATCCCCAGAATTTCACAGAGACATTTAATGTTAATAAAACAATCAATCAAAGAGAATTAACTAGAGAATTAACTATAGAAGACTTGCCGTTTTAATTTTAATAATAATTTTTTAATAATTTTTAATAATAATTAATTAACATAACAAAGATTTAACAAAGGTCGAAAAAATCTATTGACATTCAATTCTATTTTAATAATATAAAATATATTTTAAAAACTTATGGCTGGAAAATTTGAAAGAACTAAACCCCATGTAAATATCGGAACAATTGGTCATGTTGACCATGGGAAAACCACTTTAACCGCGGCCATTTTGAAATATTCAAAACTAAAAGGATTTAAGGCTTCGGATAAAGGAGTTGAGGATATTGATAAAGCTCCGGAAGAAAGAGCCCGGGGCGTGACTATTAATTTGTGTCACACTGAACTTGAAACTGAAAAAAGACATTACGCCTTAATTGATTGTCCTGGTCACGCTGACTATATTAAAAATATGATTACCGGCGCCGCTCAAATGGATGGGGGTATTTTAGTTGTTGCCGCTGGCGACGGTCCCATGCCCCAGACGCGAGAGCATGTTTTATTAGCTCGTCAGGTTGGTCTTTCTTCTTTGGTGGTTTTCTTAAATAAAGTTGACCAGGTAGATGACGCCGATATGATTGATTTGGTTGAAACAGACATTAGGGATCTTTTAAAAAAATATGATTTTCCGGGAGATGAGATTCCTATTATTAGAGGTTCGGCCCTCAAGGCGTTGGATGCTTCTTCGATTGACGATGAGGCAATGAAGTCCATTGGTGAATTGTTGGCTAAAATTGATGAATGTATTCCTGAACCGTCCCGAGTATTAGATCAGCCATTTTTAATGGCTATTGAGGATGTGTTTTCAATTGAGGGCAGAGGGACAGTGGCGACGGGTCGGGTAGAGAGAGGAGTAATTAAACCGGGCGAAGAAGTAGAAATCGTCGGTGTTCGACCAACTCAAAAAACCACAGCGGTAAGCATTGAAATGTTTACTAAAACATTAGACGAAGGAAGGGCTGGCGATAATGTGGGAATTTTACTCCGAGGATTGAAAAAAGAAGATGTAGAAAGAGGTCAGGTTATTTGTAAACCGGGAACAGTTACTCCCCATACTGAATTTGAATCCGAGATATATGTTTTAACCAAAGAGGAAGGCGGCAGACATACTCCTTTTTTCGCCGGTTATAAGCCGCAGTTTTATATTCGCACCTGCGACATTACCGGCGAGACGACCTTGTCGGAGGGCGTGGAAATGGTGATGCCAGGAGATACGGTTAATATAAAAATTAAATTAATAGTACCGGTTGCTTTAGAAGAAAAACAGAAATTTGCTATTCGGGAAGGAGGTAGAACTGTTGGCGCCGGTGTGGTTGTTAAAATACTAAAATAATAAAATAATTGTTAGATAAAAAAATGTTAGCGAAAAAGGAAGTAATAAAAGAAAAAGAAGAAACAAAAGTGATTCCTCAGTTACGGATAAAACTTCGTTCTTATGATAACAAGGTTGTAGATAAAAGTTGTCGGCAGATTATTGAAATGGCTGAACGGTCGGGGGTAAAAGTCGTTGGGCCGGTTCCCTTGCCGACAGAAATTCGTCGTTATACAGTTAATCGTTCAAGTTTTATTCATAAGGATTCTCGGGAACAATTTGAAATAAGAGTCCATAAAAGACTGATTGAAATTTTGAATTCCAATCAGAGGTTTATAGATTTTTTACGAGAATTAGTTTTGCCGACCGGGGTGGAAATTGAAATTAAAGCGATTTAAACCCATGGAAACACTGGAAAATCGGGCTGATAAAAAAGCCCGATTTTCTTCAGTATTTTTTTTTGATTAAGCATATTTTAAACTATGAAATTTCTTTTGGGGGAAAAAATAGAAATGAGTCAAATTTTTAAAAAAGAAAAGATTTTACCGATTACTTTAGTTAAAGCCGGTCCTTGTTTTATTACTCAAATAAAAACCAAAGAAAAAGACGGTTATAATGCTGTTCAGATTGGTTTTGAAAAGAAAAAACCTGGAAAAATAAAAAAACCCGAGAAAAATACTCCTTACCGTTATTTAAAAGAATGTAGAATTTCTGATTTGGAAATAAAAGAACAAAAATTTAAAAAAGGAGAAAAAATTGATGTTTCTATTTTTAAAGAAGGTGAAAAAATTAAAGTTTCATCTATTTCCAAGGGCAAGGGTTTTCAGGGAGGAGTAAAGCGTTGGGGATTTTCCGGTCGAGATGCCACCCATGGCGTGAAACATGAACATCGAACCGTTGGTTCAGTGGGAGCCAGCGGGCCCGGCCGAGTTTTTAAGGGAAAAAAAATGCCCGGCCGTCTTGGTTATAAAAGAATAACTGTCAAGAATTTGGAAATAGTAAAAATTAATTCTGAAAATAATTTACTCGCCCTTAAAGGAGCTGTTCCGGGCCGAAAAGGAACATTAGTGGAGCTATCTGTCATATAATTGAAAAAGAGTTAATTTTCAATTTTGAATTTTCAATCAAACCAGAGATTAAATCCTAAATTCAAAATCCTAAATCCTAAATAAATCCTAAATCCGAAATCCCAATGACCAAAACTCGTTTGTTTTGAATTTTGAATTTAGAATTTTGAATTTGTTTAGGATTTAGAATTTCGGATTTTGGATTTATATTAGTCATTAGAAATTCTAATTTATATGTTAGTTTTTATCGCTCAAATAATTTTTATCGGAAGTATTATTGGTATGTTAATTATTGTTTTGAGAAAAATTTCAGTTTTACGAAACTCGCCGGTAATTTCAAAAGAAATTATTGAGATGGAAAAAAAACCTTTTCCAATGTTTGACTTTGACCGAGTAAAAAGAAAAATGAGACATTTTAATTATTTATTAAGAATTTTTTTTAAAAAAAAATTCTCTTTTGGTTTTTGGCGAAATTTGTTTAAAAAACGAAGAGAGAAAAAAACAGGGGAACCCGACCTTTCGCCAAATTACTGGCAGAAAATAAAAGAAGAATAAAAACTGCCGAAGTAGCTCAGGTGGCAGAGCATCAGTTTTGTAAACTGAGAGTCGCGGGTTCGAATCCCGCCTTCGGCTAAACACAGAACGTTTATACAACAAAATCCGAACCTATTTTGAACAAAACTTTGACTAACTACCGCGCCGGAAGCTGAATTGCTTATAATACAGTTATTAAAATTGAATTAGAAAAAATATATCAAATAAGAAAAAAGCGGAATGGAGCGTTGGGACTATTTGATATATTCTCCATCAGAAAAAGAGAATTATTTTTAATTGAACAACAAATTTTAGAAAATTTAATTGTGAAAATAAAAATTAATAATCAATTATGAAATTTCAAGATTTAATAAAACTTAATTTATGCCAATCGTAGCGATTAACAAAACTACAAAAGAGAAAATCACAAAGACCATTCCTTACTTTGAAAGTAAAAATATTTTGATTTACAAAGATGATTTTTTGAAAACTACCGCAATTCCAGAATCTTCTATTGATTTAATTATTACATCACCTCCCTATAATGTTGATATTCATTATAATACTCACAGAGATAATCTTTCTTACGAAGATTATTTACAATTTACCAGAAAGTGGATAGCAAAATGCTACGAATTAACAAAAGACGATGGTCGCTTCTGCTTAAATATTCCGCTTGATAAAAATAAAGGCGGACAACAATCGGTTGGTGCTGATATTACGAAAATTGCGAAAGATACCGGTTGGAAATATCACTCGACAATTATTTGGAATGAAGGCAATATTTCAAGACGAACCGCTTGGGGTTCTTTTATGTCTGCTTCTGCTCCATATATTATTGCGCCAGTAGAAATAATTGTGGTTTTGTATAAAAAGAATTGGAAAAAAACAAGTGGAAGTAAAAAATCAGATATAAGTAAAGCAGAATTTATGCAATGGACTAATGGTGTTTGGAATTTTAGCGGAGAAAGCAAAAAAAGAATTGGGCATCCAACACCATTCCCGATTGAATTACCAAGACGCTGCATAAAACTATTTACTTTCGTTGGCGATAATATTCTAGATCCATTTTTCGGAAGTGGAACAACCCTTATTGCGGCTTTTCTAAACAACAGAAATGGCACAGGGATTGATATTGATAAGGAATACTGTGATTTGGCAATAAGACGTTTACAGCAAGAGGCAAAAATAAATCAATCAAGTTTATTAGCTTAATGCGCAACCATGAAGAAAAAAAAGAATAAATCAATTAGAGATTTACTTATTGAATACTTTAAGGCGCACACAAAAAAAGATATGTCGCACGGTCCAGTTGTTGATTGGGTAGAAGCTAGATACAAAAGACTTTACAACAAAAAGCCGAGAGATACTTGGCGGTCAATTAGGAATCTTCACGAGATTGGATTTTTGATAAAAGTTAAAAAAGGAATTTATCGCTATGATCCTGAAGCGACAAAAGAAAGGGAGTTAGAAGATTTTACACCCGAACAAAAAGAAGCAATTCTAAAAAAAGATGACTATAAATGTGTTATTTGCGGAAGAAGTAAAAAAGAAGGCATTGAATTACATATTGACCACATCAAGCCAAAATATCTCGGGGGGAAATCAATAATAGAAAATGGACAAACTTTATGCGCTCAACATAACTTTATAAAGAAAACACTTAAACAGACGGAAACAGGGAAGAAAATGTTTATTCGTCTTTACGAACTAGCGAAAAGTGAAGATAATAAAGAATTAAAAAATTTTTGCACTCAAATTTTAGAGACTTACGAAAGACATAATATCAATAGCCATATTGTTTGGAAAAGATAATTATGAATTACAAAAACCAAGTAAGCAAAATTTATAAAGAATACTGCAAAGAAAGAGGTATTAAATTTTCTGAAAAAGATTTAAAAAATTTTTTAGAATTTTTGGAAATAGATTTTTATGATTGGGTTAGAGAAAACTTGAAACAATATTTTATGGATAAAAAAAATAATTATGGGAAGATTAACTCAAAAATTAAGACCAACTAAAAAGAATTTAGAAGAAATTCCTAATCAATCTGGGATTTATATTCTTTATCGCGAACAAAAGCGTCGGCCAGGTTTAAAGTCCCATGCTTTCTAACGGGGTTTAACTTTTTTTATATTTTTTACATTATGGTTGATTCTTTAATTGAACAAATTAAAGAAAGAATAGATATTGTTGATTTTATTAGTGGTTATTTAAAACTTCAAAAAACAGGAGTAAATTATCGGGCCCTTTGTCCATTTCATTCTGAAAAAAGTCCTTCTTTTTTCATTTCGCCGAATCGGCAAATTTGGCATTGTTTTGGTTGTAATCGAGGCGGTTCAATTTTTGATTTTTTAATGGAAGTTGAGGGAATTGAATTTGGCGATGCTTTAAAAATTTTGGCCCAAAAAGCTGGTTTAGAACTTAAAAAAGAAGACCCTTGGTTAAAGACAGAAAGGCAGCGGTTTTTAGAAATTTGTGAAATAGCCTGCTGTTTTTTTCAAAAACAATTAGAAAAAAGCAAAACCGGAAGTCAAGTTAAAAATTATCTTTCAAAGAGAGGATTAACGGAAGAATCAATTAAAAAGTGGCGATTGGGTTATGGGTCGAATAACTGGCAGGCGCTTTCGGATTTTTTAGTTGGTCGAGGTTACAAAAGAGAAGAAATAATTAAAACTGGATTAGCGGTTAAAAAAGAGGAGTCAAGTCCCGGTAAGGCTAATATTCAACGAGCCTGTTATGACCGTTTTTGTCAACGAATAATTTTTCCTATCTTTAATTTGAATTCCCAAGTTATTGGATTTGCCGGCCGTCTTTTTCCAGAACAAAAACAAGAAACGGCTAAATATATTAATGTTCCAAATAGTTTACTTTATGATAAAAGTCAAGTTTTATATGGTTTAAATTTTGCTAAATTGGAAATAAGAAAAAAAGATTTTGTTATTTTGACCGAGGGATATTTTGATGCTATTTTAGTTCAGCAATCTGGTTTTGAAAACACCGTTGCCGTCAGCGGGACCGCCCTAACCGAACAACAGTTGAAAATTTTAAAACGTTACGCCAATAATCTTTATATTTCTTTTGATATGGATTTAGCCGGCGACGCGGCAACCCAAAGGGGTATTGACTTAGCCCTTAAAGAAGATTTTAATATCAAGGTCGTTAGTCTGCCAAACGGTTTTGACCCGGCTGAAATAATTTGCCAAAAACCCAGTCAATGGACAGAATTAGTTAAAAATGCCCAAGAAATTCTTAGTTTTTATTTCCAAAGCGCTTTTTCCAAATTTGAACCTAAAAGTCCAGAAGGGAAAAAGGAAATTGCTAAAATTATTCTCCCGAGAATTAAAGGTATTTCTAATCGAATTTTGCAATCCCATTGGGTTCAAGAGTTAGTCAAAAGAATTAAAATTAACGAAGAAGCAATTTGGGAGGAATTAAGAAAAATATCAACTGAAAAAAATAAACCATTACCTCAAATAGCGAAAAATCAAACAAAAAATGAAAAAATAAAAAACCGCCAACAACTTTTAGAAGAAAAAATTCTTTCTTTGATTTTAAAAAATAGGGAGAATTTAAATTATTTAGACAAAAATTCCCTTTCTTTCTTTTTGCCAGTCATAAAGACAATTCTTATTTCTCTTAAAAAAGAAGAAAAAAAAGAAAAGATTTTAGCGAAAATGGAAAGCGAAAATAAAGAAATCAAAGAAATTTTAGATAGAGCCAGTTTATTGGCAGAGGTAGAAAACGAATTAATCCCTGAAAGCGGAGAAATAGATTTAAGTCAAGAAATGGAAATTTGTTTAAGGGAATTAAAAAAAATTGTTTTAGGAGAAAAATTAAAAATTCTTTCTGAAAAAATTCAAGAAGCCGAAGAGAAAAAAGAAAATGAAAAAATTAAAAGTTTAATCGAAAATTTCACTCAACTGATTATTGAATTGCAAAAAATCAAAAATGAAAAAAAGATTAACAAAAAATAAAAAAAAGATTAAAAAAATAAAGAAAAAAACGGCAAGGAAGGTTATTAAGAAAAAGATAATAAAAAGAAAGGAAATTAAAAAGATAAAAAGAATGAAAAGAACTGAAAGAAAAGGCAAAGCGGTGAAACGAGAAGTTTTTCCTGAAATAAAAATGAATGAATTGATTGAAAAAGGAAAAAATCGGGGCTTTGTTACGGGCCGAGAGATTTTATTTTATTTTCCTAATTTAGAAAAAAATCTCAAGAGTCTGGAAGAACTTCAAGAAATTTTAGAAAATCAAGGAATTACCGTTTTATTTCAAACTGGTCTTTTAGAACAGGACTCCGAGAAAAAAATTGAAAAAAAAATCTTGCTTGGCAAGGTGGACCCAATTCAAACATATCTAAAGGAAATTGGGAAAACGTCAATTTTAACAGCTTACCAAGAAAAAGAATTGGCTAAAAAAATTGCCCAAGGAGATTTAGAGGCAAAAAAGAATTTAGCCCAAGCAAATTTACGGTTAGTTGTTTCTATCGCTAAAAAATATATTGGTCGTTCAAGCAACTTAACCTTGCTTGATTTAATTCAAGAAGGAAATATAGGATTGATGAAGGCCGTAGAAAAATTTGATTGGCAAAAAGGTTATAAACTTTCCACTTATGCCACATGGTGGATAAGACAAGCAATAACTCGGGCCTTGGCCGACAAGGCTCGGGTTATTCGAATTCCTGTCCATAAAATTGAAATAATTATTAAAATAGAAGCAGCAAGAAAAAAACTCCTTCAAGAATTAGGAAGAGAACCCTTAATAGGAGAAATTGCCAGCGAAATAAACCTTGAAACAAAAGAAGTTCAAGAATTAATGAGAATAAAACAAAAAACTACCTCCCTCGACACTCCGGTGGGCGATGGCGACACAGATAACATCTTGGCTGAATTTATCGAAGATGAAAAAACACCTTCGCCAGCCAGGGAAGCAATTCTAAAAGTTTTGAGGGAAAAATTAAATAAAGCTATTGACGAATTGTCTCCGCGAGAAAAGAAAATTTTAATAATGAGATTTGGTTTAAAAGATGGAATAATTCATACCCTTGAAGAAGTAGGGAAAGAATTTAAGGTAACCCGAGAAAGAATTCGGCAAATTCAGGCAAAAATGTTAGAAAAAATTCGCTATCTTCCCGAAATTGAAAAACTTAAAGATTTCTAAATTTTTTAAGCGCGGCTGGTTTAATTGGGTGGGTTTTTTAATCAGTAAGCGTTGGTTGATCAACCGTTACTCCTGTTAATGGGGGTTGGTCTTTTTTTAAATTATCAAGAATTTTTTTAACATCGACGTTTTCAGGATTAAGTTTTTCAATTTGTTCAAATTGTTCAATAGCGGCTTGTTTGTTTCCTTCTTTGTCATAGAGTAGCCCTAAAAAATAACGGGCATTAGAATAATCTTTATTTAAACCAACAGCTTTTTGAAATTCCGCTTTGGCTTTATCAAATTGCTCTGTGTTGTAATATAATAATCCCAGTTGGTAAGACAAGGTGGCGTCAAAAGGAGCGTCTTGTTTAATTAACTCCAATTTATTAATTGCTTCTTGGATTTTTCCTTCTCTGACAAAAACAAGGCCGGTTTGAAAATGGGCTGGGGTGTAATCAGCTTTCAAATCAATCGCTTTTTTAAAATTATCCGAAGCTAATTTAAGATTGTTAGTTTTTTCCGTTTCTTTTCCCTGCCGAGAAAGAATATCAGACCTGGTAAGATAGATTAAGCCAAGTTCGTAATAGATATAGGGATTTGTCGGCTCAAGTTCAACCGCCCTTTGATAAGATTTTTCCGCCCACTCATCAGCTCCGCTGGAAATTCCAATTATATTCCGATAAGCAAGTCCCCTACTGAGCCAGTTAGCCGCGTTTTTAGGAGCAATTTCAACCGCTCTTTTTGTTAAGTCAAGCAAATCTCTTATTAGGAGAGTTATTTTCTGAATAATTTCTTCGCCAGAAACATTTTGTTTTTGAACTTCTTCATTTATTTTAAGAAGATAAATTTGGGAAGCGTCTCGCAGATAAAGGTCTTGCTTTTTTTCTGTTTTATCAATGGCTTGAACTATAAAATTCAGCGCTTTTTGAGAATCTCCTTCTTGAAAAGTTTTTAAAGATTGAAGGTATTTCAGTTCAGCTAAGTATCTTTGGCCGGTCAAAATTAATAAACTCACTCCTAAAATAAGAATCAAGACAAAAAGGAAGGAAAAAGATATCATTCGAGAAGAAGGTAAATTAAAATGAAAGACCTTAACCCGATTTGAAATTAAAAGAATAAAGATGGCTGTTAGAAACCAAAAGACCAAACTCAGGACAAGGTTGGTTGGATATAAAAACATTCCTATTACTATACTTAACCAGCTGGCTAAAATTCCCAAACTTAAAAGCCAAGCATTTTTTTGGTCCTCTTTAAATTCTTTATTTAATTCTTTAAATCCCAACCAGCAAAAGAATACTAAAATAGCCAAGAAAAAAAGCAGTCCTAAAATTCCAGTGGTGGCTAATTTATTTAATATATCCGACCCGCCAATAGAAAATCTATCAGCCCAAAAACTGGTCTGATTGACAATGGCTGGTTTAAATTTAGAGTAATCATAGATAAAAGTGCCTAGACCAGAACCAAAGAAAAATGAAAGATAGGAATCTTTTAAGGTCTGAATGGCGATATCAAAACTAATTTTATAAGAAGGTAAAATTTCTGGTTGGGGCGTTGGCGCTCCGGGAATGGAAATTTTTATTATCCCAAAAATTAAAGAAATTACCAGAAAAAGAATCGGTAAAAATAACCACTTAGACGGAAAGGATTCCCGTTGGCTGATGCCAAAAATTAAAATTAAAACAGAACCTATTAAAAGAACAAACCAGGCCGGCCAAAAATCAATTAGAAAAAGCAAAAAGAGTATTGCGCCGCTCGCCAAAAAAAGAAGAATTTTTATTAATCTCTTGCTTAAAAAAATTAAGGTTGCCATTAAAGACAAAAGGCTGGCTGAAAGCATTCCCAAGGCGTTGGTTGAACCAACCGTATTAAAAGAAACAGTTTCGCTGAAATTAAAGGGCAGAATAAATTTCCCAAAAAACTGAGAGATGCCAAATAAAACCGCTAAAAACACTGAACCAATAAAAACAAATATTAATTCTAAAATTTCGTTTTTCTGAAATAGATTAATAATTAAAAAATAAAACAATGCCAAGCAGAAATAAGTTAAAAAGCTTGATTCTATGTTTAATGGCCAACCCCAAAAACTTCCATATCTATAAGAAGAAAAAACAGCGCTGATTCCTAAAACTATTAAAAAACCGATAACAACCAAGTTAAAGATATTAAAATTTAATTTTATCTTTTTTTCTCTAACTGAATAAAAAAGAAAACTCAATAAAGAAATAAATGTCAAAAAAACAAGGAGAGTCTGTTTGTTAAAATCCAAAATGTTTGTTGTCCATGGTAAAAACCATAAGGGCAGCAAAAAAACTATTAAAAAAACACAGATTTTAGAAATTTTTAACCAAATTCCTGTTTTTTGTTCTGTTGACTGGGATTTTATTTCGTCTGAAAACTCTTTTGTTCTTTCTGTTGTCTCTTTTGTGGACTCATTAGTCTCGCTTTGAGATTTAATTTTAAATAGGTTCATTAGGTTCATTAGGTTCATTTTTTTATATTTTTATATATTTTATATTTTTTATATTATTTTTATATTTTTAGACTACTGAATGATTTGTAGTTCATGATTCGTGATTCATGAAGATTCGTATTA
>DYHM01000100.1 GCA_020724125.1 Patescibacteria group bacterium
GTAAATTTAAGAGGAAAAAATCGATTTTTAAAAAAAGAATTTTTTGGTTAGCTATTTTTATCTTAATAATTTCGGTTGCTATTTTTTATCTGATTTGCTTTCATTCTTTTTTTCAAATTAAACAGATTAAAATCTCTGGTCAGGGAAAATTCTCGCAAAAAGAAATTCAAAATCTAATAGAAAAAGAGGTTCAACAAAAATTATTGTTTTTTCAAACAAAAAGCATTTTCCTTATCAATTTAAACGAAATAAAGAAAAAAGTTTTGGAAAATTTTTATTACCTTGATGAAATAGATTTAAAAAGGAATTTTCCCGACATCTTAGAAGCGAAAATTAGAGAAAGAAAAGCAGCGGCAATTTTTATTCAAAATGAGGATTATTTTCTGACTGATAAAAAGGGAATAATTTTTGAGAAAATTTTAGAACCGAAATATCAAGAATTAAAAATTGAAAATTTAACTTTATCTTCAAAGAAAAAATTGGGAGATAAAGTAATTGAAGAAAATATCTTGAATCAAATTTTAGAGATTGAAGCCAAATTAAAAAAAGATTTGAAAATTTTCCCAAAAGAAGCAATTTTAGTTTCAGGGCAAAGATTAAATGTTAAAACCATTGAGGGCTGGGAAGTTTATTTTAATTTAAAAAGCGATATAAGTTTAGCCATAACTAAACTCGGTTTGGTTTTAGAAAAAACAATCTCGCCGGAACAAAGAAAAAACCTTCAATACATAGATTTAAGATTTTCAAGAGTCTACTATAAGTAAAATCAAAAATCAAATATCAAAATTAATATTAGCAAGAAATTAATAGAAATTAGCAGAAATTGATAGAAATTAATTGTTTTGGATTTTGAATTTAGAATTTTGAATTTGTTTAGAATTTAGAAATTAGGATTTTGGATTTGATTTCTAGGCTTGATTGAGAATTGAAAATTAAAATTTCAATAGCGGACTTGTAATTAGCGTCTAAATTGATAGAATAAATATTAGATTGATTATGACTTTATATACCCAATCTGAAAGAAATATTCGTCAAACCTGGATTTTAATGTCGCTTTTTTTGGCATTTATTATTGGTCTGGGTTGGCTCTTTTCCAGAATTTACGAAAACTCAGCCATTTTGCACGGAGCGGTAATATTTAGTTTCTTAATGAATTTTTTTAGTTATTGGTACTCTGATAAAATTGTTTTAGCTATGGCTCGAGCTAAACCAATTGAAAAAAAAGATAATCCTGAGCTTTATCGCTTGGTAGAAAATTTATCTATTACAGCCGGCCTGCCCTTGCCAAAGATCTATATCATTAATGAATCTCAACCCAATGCTTTTGCCACTGGCCGAGATAAAAATCATGCCGTGGTGGCGGTAACCCTGGGCCTGTTGGAAAAATTAGAACGAGTAGAATTAGAGGGCGTTATTGCCCATGAATTAGCTCATATTGGCAATCGAGATATTTTACTTTCAACCATTATTGTGGTTCTGGTTGGTTTTGTTGCTTTACTTTCTGATTTATTTTTAAGATTTTCTTTTTGGGGCAGTGGTAGAAATTGGGTCAGTGGTAGAAAAAATGGCGACAACAGGATACAGACAATTTTAATGCTTGTTGGTATTGTGGCCGCTATTTTGGCTCCGATTGCCGCTATTTTAATTCAATTGGCTATTTCCCGAAAAAGAGAATTTTTAGCTGATGCCACTGGCGCCTTATTCACTCGTTACCCGGAAGGATTGGCCCGGGCTTTAGAAAAAATCAGTTCTGACTCAACACCCTTAAAAACAGCCTGTAATTCCACTGCTCATTTATACATCTCCAATCCTTTTAAGGGAAAACAAGCTCATAATTGGTTCGCTAAATTATTTCTCACTCATCCGCCAATTAAAGAACGGATTATGGCCCTGCAGGGAATGAAGGTTTAAAAATCTAAAATCTAAAATCCAAACAATAAAATGACTAATGACCAATTTCTAATTTCTAATCAATGTCTAATGTCAGAATTTCTAAATGAACTAATATAGATCTTAAAAATGAACTAATATAGATCTTAAATTAGATCTTATAGGTTATATGCAAGATGAAAGTTGACAGTTA
>DYHM01000101.1 GCA_020724125.1 Patescibacteria group bacterium
AGTAACAATAACTCATTCTTTCAATTTTCAATATAATGATACCAAATATAAAAATAAAAGAAAAGCCCGCTTCTGGTCAAAATAAAGTTCGAGACGACATTTTTTCAGGTTCTTTGGCAGTTTGCCTTTTCGCTTCCGCTTTCGGGCGAGGCGGGCGGAAGGGGGGTTCGGTCTTTAGCGTTTCCGCCCGGCGGAGCCCGTTAATGAAATCAGTTCGGATATTTTCAAATACACACCGCCAATTTTCATTTTTTGGATTTTGGCAGGAATTTTGGACAATCCCTGTCTCGCCCCTGTGGGCGACAATCAAATGTCAGTGTCGGAATTTTGTTCAAAGAAAGTTCTAACTTCGTCCAAAAGACACCGCCGGCAAATTTTCGCTTCGCTCAAATTTGCGGTAATGGGTAATTTGTAGTTTGTATTTTAGATAGAAAGATTAACCCCGAAAGTTAAAAGCGAAAATTTGCCCTCAAAATACAAATTACTTACACAAACTACCATAGTTAAAAATAATTTTAATAAACCAAGCATCCAAACTATGACCGAAAATCGCCAAGGGATTAGGTGTCTCGATTGATGATTTAATTAGAAGCGCGCCGCTTTCGGCGGCGCGCTTACCATATTTTTAAACAATTAAAAAATTTCAAATAAGCGATCTGTTACTTTAAGACCTCTTTATTTTTATTTTAAAATAAGTAAAATAAGTATAAAAATATGATTAAGACCGATTTAAAATTATTTAAAAAAGAAGCTGAAAAAGAGATTAATTCTGCTCAAAGTTTAAAAGAATTAAATGAAATTTTTAAGAGATATTTAGGAGAAAAGGGAGAGATAAGAAAATTCTTTCGCTTACTAAAGGGCTTATCGGGAAAAGAGAGAAAAGAAAAAGGAAGATTATTAAACGAACTTAAAAAAGAGATAGAAAGAAAATTCGCTCAAAAGAAAAAAATTTTTCAAGTTGCTAAAAAAACTTTAGAAGAATGGTTTGATATTACCGCCCCAGGGGAAAGGCCGGCTTTGGGCCATCTTCATCCCTTAACTTTGGTTAGGAGAAAAATTGAAGGGATTTTTCAGATGATGGGTTTTAGTGTGGTTGAAGGACCAGAAATTGAGACTGAATGGTATAACTTTGACGCCTTGAACATTCCCAAAGACCATCCAGCTAGAGATCTTGTGGATACTTTATGGTTAAAAAATCAAAAATCAAAAATCAAAAATCAAAAATTGTTATTAAGAACTCATACTAGTCCGGTTCAGATTCATTTTATGGAAAAAAATCAGCCACCCCTAAGGACTATTGCGCCGGGTCGGGTTTTTCGCCACGAGGCTACCGACGCCTCTCATGAGCATACTTTTTATCAAGTTGAAGGTTTACTAGTAGACAAAAATGTTTCACTGGCAAACCTAAAGGGAATTCTTGAATTTTTTATGAAACGATTTTTTGGAGAAAATGTTATGTTATGCTGGCAACCTAGTTACTTTCCGTTTGTTGAACCAGGCTTAGAACTTCTTATGAGGTGCTCTGTATGTAGTGGTAATGGTTGTTCTACTTGCAATAATAGTGGCTGGCTAGAAGTTATACCTTGCGGCATGGTTCATCCTAATGTCTTAAAAAATTCTGGTTTAAATCCCAAATTCTGGAAGGGTTTTGCCTTTGGAATGGGTTTAGATCGATTAGTGATGATGAAATATAAAATCAATGATGTCAGATTATTTTACAGTGGCGACTTACGGTTTTTAAATCAATTTTAAAAGGAGTGATCGCGAATATACAAATTAAAAATAATATACAAATAAATGAAAGAGGTTGTTTATCCGGAATTAAGTTATAAGATTATTGGTATTGCTTTTAAGATTTTTAATAAAGTTTTTTGTGAATTTTAGTAAATTGATACCCTATAAACCCTTTATTTATAAGGTTTTTTAAAAGGAAAAATTATAAAAATACCTCAAAATATTATTAAACAACATCTTTAATGTATAATTTTTAAAAATCTTCATAATTATATATCCGTATATTTGGACTAATTCATATATTCGTGATTACTCCCTTA
>DYHM01000102.1 GCA_020724125.1 Patescibacteria group bacterium
AATAATTATTCAACACTTTAAGTTTATGAAAGCATTAACTTTTTTTCTTTTAATGATGTTTGTCATTTTAGGGATAGCTGGTTTTTGGCATTGGCAAAAAAATATCTATTCCAAAGAAATTTTAAAGTTAGAAATTTTAGGCGAAGAATTAATTGAGGCAGGCAAAGAAACAGAATATTTAGTGAAATTAAAAAACAACGGCAAAGTAAGATTGGAAAATTTAGAAATGACATTTCGTCCGTCAGAATACTCTATCGTAGAAAAAAAATCTAATCCAGAATTTATTCAAAAAATAGAAGCCCTTTATCCCGGCGAAGAAAAAATTTATTATTTTCGGGTTAGGGTTTTTGGACAAGAAAATAAAACCGCAACAAGTTATGTTTGGGTAAGCTATCAACCCAAGGACTTAACTAATCGTTACGAATCTCAATCAAGTTTCACCAGTAAAATTAAATTTGTTCCTTTGACATTGGAATTTGATCTGCCAGCCAAAATTGAAAGCGGCGAGGAATTAAATTTTTCTCTAAATTATTTTTCTAACTTAAATTATCTTTTGGAAGATTTAAGAATAAAAATAGAGTATCCCGCTGGTTTTGAATTTATTCAGGCCCTGCCATTGCCATTGGAAGAACCTGAATGGAGAGTCTCTTCCTTAAGTCAGGCCGAGGGTGGAAGAATAAAAATAATGGGTCGGCTGAACGACGACGTTGGCAAGCACAAGGTTTTTCGCGTTCAATTAGGAATGATTAAAAATGGAGAGTTTTGGGTATTAAAAGAGGCGGGACAGGCTGTTGAAATTATTGAGGCCTCTTTGTATATCTCTCAACTCATCAACAAGTCTCCAAATTATGTAGCCAGCGGCGGCGACGTTCTTCATTACGAGATTTTTTTCCGAAATGTTGGCAAGAAATCTTTTCAAAAAAAATTTCTTTTTGCGAACTTGGATGAAAATTTTTTTGACTTGTTAAGTTTAAAATCAGAAAAAGGAGAGCATGGAGAAGGGGATAACACTGTTATTTGGGATTGGAAAAAGAATTCGGATTTAAACTTTTTAGACGTTGGCCAAGAAGGAAAGGCAGAGTTTTGGATAAAAGTAAAAGATTTAGCGGTTGATTCAATAAAAATAAAAAATCCAGTTTTGAAAAATAAGATTACTTTGGCGGGCGTTGAGAAAACTTTTGAAACAAAAATAAATTCTCAAATTGAATTTAGTCAAAAGGTTTATCCTAAAGAGAAATTTTTTAAAGATGATGATTTTTCATCATTGCCCAGCGGAACCAATTATGCCGTGGTTTGGCGGCTTAAAAATTCCTGGAATGATTTAGGCAATGTAAAAGTGAAGGCTGTTTTAGGAGAAAATCTTCAACCCAGCGGAAAAATTTTACCCCAAGAAGCGAGTTTTACCTTTGACTCCGAGTCGCGAGAAGTGGTTTGGAATATCAGCGAAATTGAGGCACTAAAATATTCAAAAGAGTTTTTAATGTTGGCTTTTGAAATTGAAGTTAAGAAAAATTTTTCCCAAAACGAAAAACCCCTTCTTTTAATTGGGGAAGCGGAACTTTCGGCTCAGGATCTTTGGACATCGGAGAGTTTAAATAAAAGAACGTCAGCCGTAGACAGCAGCGGTCTGTCTGACAACGAAATGTCTAATCTATCAGAGGTCGGGCCTCTGGTTGGCTTCTAATTTGGCGGATGGTCGTCCTCCGTAAACAATTTTTGAGAATGGTTTCTAAACCATTTCTTTTTTCTCCCTTTTCTCTCTTTTCTCTCTTTTCTCTCATTTCTCCTTTTAGAAATTTCACTAATTTTTTTCCAAAACTTTGTGTCAAAAGTGAAATAATCGCATCAAATTTAACACAACATTGAAATCTGTAAATATAAATTGAAATTTCAATATCTAAAAATCACAAAATGTATTCTATTATCTACGAATCTGTTGAAAACTTCATTTTGACAAAAATTTCATAAGAGCGTAAAGCGTGATATAAAAGCGTAAGTTAAGCGGCGCGCAAAACTTTAGTTCTTCCATAATCTATCTTTATCTGTCT
>DYHM01000103.1 GCA_020724125.1 Patescibacteria group bacterium
AATTTGTTCATAATATGCAAGATAAAGGGTGTCAACTTTCATCTTGCATATAACCATTAGGATTTGGGATTTTACATTGCCATTTTACATTTTGATTTTTGCATTTTGCATTTTATTGATTTAACAGGACTTACGCGCTTTGAAAAATTAAGTTATTTAAAATAACATCAGTTTTACTCATAAATGCGACCTTTGCCTATATTTTACTTGATATTTTCAAAGCGCGTAAGTCCTGTTATAATTATTTCTCTTTCATTGTTGGAAATAATATCGCCTCTCTTAAACTATGAGAGTTGGTTAAAAGAACGATTAATCTATCAATACCCAAACCAAAACCAGCGGCTGGCGGCATTCCATATTCTAAAGCTTCTAAAAAATCATTGTCTCTTTTTTGAATTTCTTCCAATCCTTTCTTGAATAATTTTTCTTGTTCCCTGAAACGTTTTCCCTGCTCAATGGGATCGTTCAATTCCGAAAAACCGTTAATCAGTTCCGTCCCCGCAATCACTAATTGAAAATTAGCTAATTTTAAGGGATTTTTTTCAAAGGACTTGGCTAAGGGCTGAAACCCTAATGGATGATGAATAATAAAAGTCGGTTGCCAGATCTTTGGCAACAAGTATTTTTTATAAATTTCATCGGCAATTTTCGCTTTTGGATTTTCCTTTTCTATTTTTAGATTTAATTTTTCCGCTTCTTTAATTAAACCCTCGCGATTAATTTCTTCATAATCTATTTTTAGATTATGTTTAAAAAATTGAAGAAAATCTATTCTGATCCATGGAGTTTTGAAATTAATTTCCTTATCCTCGTATTTTAAAGTTGTTTTGCCAAAAATTTTCTTTAATAACCAAGTAAACATTTCTTCGGTTAATTTCATCATTTCATTGTAATCAAC
Organism: Patescibacteria group bacterium; assembly: GCA_020724125.1. Classification (GTDB taxonomy): domain Bacteria; phylum Patescibacteriota; class Minisyncoccia; order Minisyncoccales; family CG1-02-41-26; genus DYHM01. The sequence continues at coordinate 899 of DYHM01000103.1, forward strand.
GTACGCCCAATACGCCTCTAATATTGTAAAATCAGGATTATGAAATCGGTCTATTCCTTCATTGCGAAAACATTTGCCAAGTTCATAGATTTTTTCAAAACCACCAATCAACAATCGCTTTAAATAAAGCTCTGGAGAAATTCGTAAATACAAATCCATATTTAAAGCATTTAAATGAGTTTTAAACGGCTTTGCTTGAGCGCCGCCGTAGAGGGGTTGAAGAATCGGGGTCTCTACTTCTAAAAATTCCTTTTTTTCTAAAAATTCTCGCAAAAACTTTATAATTTTAGAACGTAATTCAAACTTTTCTTTAACTTCTGAATTAAAAATTAAATCTAAATATCTTTTGCGATATCTTTCTTCGATGTCCTGAAGGCCGTGCCATTTTTCAGGAAGAGGTCGAAGGATTTTTGTTAAAATTTTAAAACTTAAAACTTCCAATGTTTTTTCACCAACCTTAGTTTTTGTCAATTTACCTCGGCATTGAATAAAATCACCAATATCAAAAAATTTTTGAAAGAGTTCAAATATCTTTTCTCCCACTTTATCTTTTTTAAGCAGAAGTTGAACCTTGCCGCTGCTGTCTTTTAAGTCTAAAAAAATTGCTCCGCCGTGAGCTCGCCAGCCCGTAATTCGTCCTGCCAAAAAAATTTCTTTTTCCTGCTCGCTCAATTTAGAAAAATTTTTTAAGACCTGGCAAATTTTATGGGTTTTTTTTACAAAAGAAGGAAAGGGATTGAACCCCTGAATTTGAAGATGTTTCAATTTTCCCAATCTTATTTTCCTAATTACCTGAAGGCTATTGTCCATAATTTTAAAAATTGGCCGGAGGGGTTTTCCTCCAAAGGTCTAAAAGTGAGGGCCATGCCTCCGACCAAATTCCTATTTTATTCCATTAATAAATGAAGTCAATCTCTTTGAAGGTCTTGGGTAAAAAAAATAAAACAAAATTTTGATAAATAAACGAATAGATGTAAGCTAACGATACGTTAGTTGGTAATTTTAATTAGTTTTAAATCAATGTTTTTATTCTCTTTTAGATATTGAGCTGGTGTTTTGAAATTTAATCTTTTTAATCTTGTATTCATATTGTAAT
>DYHM01000104.1 GCA_020724125.1 Patescibacteria group bacterium
GTTCTATTTTATTCTCTTGGCGCATTTTGTCAAATAGATGAATCTTTTTTTGTTGTAAATTCAATTTAGAGGCGCAACCTTGAGTGGCATACTGCTCTTTTAAATAAGCGCCAGCGTTATAAAATCTCTTTAATTTCAGAATAAATGGAGATTTATTCTCGCAAACAGTTATTTAAAAGAGCGGCATAAGTGTTTTATTGCAGAACGTATCGTTAGTCAAGATTGAGACGTTTTTAATTGGGTCTTTATTTCTTTTATTTTTTCTCGGAGCAAGGAGCGGTTTTTGGCTTCAACCGCCAATTTTAAAACATTCTCTTCGGTTTTTGAGGTTCGGATATTAAAACCCCAGTCTGGATAGTCAATTTTTAAACCATCAATCTTTAGGATTTTGCCGTCGCGAAAATATCTTTTTAGTTTTAAAATTTTTTCCTCGACATTTTTCATTTTTAAATCTATTAAAGAGTAATAAAACCCTTTAAAGGGTTTTATTAATTGGGAAATTTTTTTCTTTTTTTGAGACATTTCTTCTAAAATTTTAAAAAGAACAAAAAATGGGGCCTCGGAAAAATAATGGTCTTTAAGGTAATAATGCCCGGAAGTTTCAGCGCCGAAAAAAATGTCTGCCTTTCTCATTTTTCTTTTAATAAAAGAATGACCAACCTTCGAAATTATTGGTATTCCGTTATTTTTTTTAATTGTTTCCGAAATAATTCGTCCAGCCATTACTGTATAAATAATCTTTTTCCCGGGTTTCTCTTTTAAGATAATTTCGCTCATTAAAGCGGCAATAAGATTTGGCGAAATGGTTTTACCTTGTTCGTTTAAAAAAACAATCCGGTCGCCATCTCCGTCAAAAGCCACTCCTAAATCAGCTCCTTTTTTTAGAATTTCTCTTTGAAGTTTTCTAAGATTTTTTTCTTGATTACAATCCGGCTCTCGATTGGGAAAATGTCCATCGCTTTTTGGAAAGAGATGGAAAATTCTGCGCTTGCTCTTTTTAAACATTTTTGGAATAACAATCCCAGCGGCGCCGTTGCCGGTGTCAATAACTATTTTAAAAGGATTTATTTTTTTAAAATTAAAATTTTTAAGATTAAATTTTAGATATTCTTTTAAGATATTCTTTTTAGTTATTATTCCTCTTTTTTTTGCTGGTTTAAATTTTCTGGTTAATAATTTTTTAATATTTTTTAAGCCGGTTTGAAAATCAATAGGGATAGGCATTTCTTTTACTAGCTTAAAACCATTGTATTCTTTGGGTAAATGAGAGGCGGTAATCATAATTCCAGCATCGTCGGCTCGACAACGCTTTGAGGCAAAATAAAACATTGGCGTTGAACAAACACCTAAAGACATTACATTGACCCCGGAATCGGTAATTCCCTTAGACACAGCCTTAAAAAGAGATGGCGAAGAAAGACGATTATCCCGACCAATAAGAATGTCAAATTTTTTTCTTTTGGGATTTTCTGTTTTAAGAAACTCAACAAAAGACAAACCAATTTTATAGGCTATCTCTTCATTTATTTCCTCGGGATACTTTCCCCGAATATCATAGTTCTTAAAAATTTTTTTAATCATTTTTTAGATTAGGTTTAAAAATATATTTTAAATCTCTCCAGTACTTTTACAATTTTGGGTTCAAAATAAGGGTTTAATTGACCGTTTTTAGCGATAGTTGGGACAATAATACGTTCAATGGATTTTCAGAGAGTCTGACGAGATTGAGATTCTGTAAAACATTTGTCATTTTACTGACTGTGTCAACCGTTCCTTGATAAATTTTACTAAATACTCCTTTTAGTTTTTGATGAACATAAAAGGCGTAAATCAGAAAAACCATTAACCAATGTCTGAGAATATATATTCCTTTTCTAAATTGAAATTGACCAAAAGCTAAATTGTCTTTTACTTCTCGGTAGAACCGATCAATAGCCCATCTTTTCTCGTAGTAA
>DYHM01000105.1 GCA_020724125.1 Patescibacteria group bacterium
TTGTTTTGAATTTAGAATTTTGAATTTCGAATGAATTTTGAATTTCTGAATTTTTAAAAATTAAAAATTAAAAATTATTTAAAAATTAAAAATTAAAAATTAGAAATTATTTAATTTTTGATTTTTTAGTTTTGAGTTTTTTGGTTTTTGGTTTTTTAGACCAGTTTTACCCGAGGCTTGGCCTCGGGTTGACTTCTAATTCGGCGAAGGTTTGGCGAAGGGCGACCCCTCCCCTAAAAATGGCGGAGGGTCGCCCTTCGCCATTTTTTAAGGCTTTCTTCGGAAATTAAAAGTAAAAATTTTCCGAGTTGGTTTTTAATAATTCTGATTTCGTCTAAAAGAATTTCCAATATTAAAGATGTTGTTTAATAAAGTTTTTTGTGAATTTTAGCAAATTGATGCCATATAAACCATTTATTTATAAGGTTTTTTAAAAGGAAAAATTATAAAAATACCTCAAAATATTATTAAACAACATTTTTATTGTATTTTAGTTTTTGGTTATTGCTTTAGTCATCATATTTAAAATACAACTACTAATTACGACTTACAACCTGCGACTTACGACTCACCAAATTGTTCTTGAATAAAACCTTGTAATTATATTATCCCGTGAAATTAAATCTGCGTTAAAAATCTGAGCGATGGCGATAATAATGCGGTCATGCATCTCTATTTTGGAATCAATTGATAAGGTTTGAGATATAACATTTAAATCTAGCGGATACACTAAATAATTGCGGATTTTTAACTCGCTCAAAAAATCAACAAATTTGAAAGATAGATTATTCTTTTCAAGTAAATATAAAATTTCCATCAAAACAATTGATGGAATAATTACTTGTTCTGAATTTTCAATAAGATGTCTTGCCTTGCGCGATAATTTGGGATTATTAGTCAAAAACCAAAAAAGCGCGTGAGAATCAATAACTACTTGCATAATTTTAAATCTTTTTTAGTGATAAATTTTTCAATATCAAAATCAAACAATGCCCTTGAGGTTTGTTTGAGAATTTTCTCATCAACATAAATTTTGCCCAAAATACTTTTTGGCTTTTTAATCTCTGACAAGATTTTTTCAATATGTTCAATTTTCTGCGCTAACGGCGCGTATATCTTTATGTTCATACATAAATAATATCACATATAAAAATCAAAAGCAAACCAGAAAAACCATTTTGGTTTTTTAGACCAGTTTTACCCACCGAGTTTTACCCGAGGTTTGGCTTCGGGTTGGCTTCTATTCTGCAGTGGATCGTCCCCTGTAAATTTCATTAAGGCCGTTTTCGGCGGAGGGTCGCCCCCCGCCGAAAACGGCGGGGGGCGACCTCCGCCGGGTTTCCTTTGTTAAACGCCCTAAGAGGATTTAAACCAATGGATTAAACGTCGGCGGATTTAACGTCGAGACTCGGATTTTCTAATTGTAAAAATGGGGTTTTAATTCTTCATCGGAAATATATCTTAAAGCTTGGCGATAAATGGCTTTAAGCGTTCCTTTGTCTATTTCAAAATGATTAGGTATTGTCAATGTCTGTCTTGTTCTATCTTTTTGAATCCGCAATAATTTAATATGACTGCCTTTTTGAGCAGCCACATTAAAACCAAAAAGCAAAAATATCTTAATAATTTCTCTGCCAGAAAGAGTTTTTAATTTAGACATAAACCTGAGCATCAAGCTCTAAATTGGCCAAAATAGAAGGATGGGGAGCCAAATCAAATTCAGCCAAATTTTCTCCTTCTAATTGGAGAGTGACGGCTTCTTTGAGATTAGCCGCCAATTCATCAAGGGTTTTTCCCTGGGTAACTACTGGCAAATCAAGGCACTCGGCAATATAATACTTTTCGCTTTTATAAATATGAACTTGAATAATTTTTTTCATATGTTCCTAATTCTATCAAATCAAAATTAGAAGTCAAAGAAAACAAAATCAAAATGCAAAAATC
>DYHM01000106.1 GCA_020724125.1 Patescibacteria group bacterium
GTACTATTAGAAAAATTAGGAGGTCGTGGATTGATTGAATTACAGCAATCACCTATTACAACAAATGGATATACCCTCAGAGTTTTTTTTGATGATGATTACTGGGGAAGTCATGATTTTTACAGGTTTAAATTGTGGGCAAAAGGAAAGTCTTCTATTTCTGTTTTTCCGTCATCAGGTCCTAGTGGAACAATTATAACAGTATGTGGACAAAACTTTGCCACTAATACCCAACTTTCTATTGACTTTGGAACAACACAAACAATCACAACAGCCACAACAAATATAAACGGCACATTCTCCACCATATTCATTGTAAATACCCAACCATCTTGCACAAAGCTTGTAACAGCAAGGGATAATGAGGGGAATATAGCCACAACAACATTCAAGATTCAAGGTGCATTTATCACGAAAATCTTACCAATATCAGGTCTTGTTGGAAGCATAATAACAATAGAAGGTGTAGGTTTTGCTGGAGATTCGTTAGTATCCATAGACTTCGGAACAATGCCAACCATAACAACAGCCCAATCATTTCCAAATGGCACATTTTCAACAATATTTGTCGTCAACACCCAACCTCCTTGCACAAAAATAATCACAGTAAGAGACAACAAAGAAACAGCAACATCTATATTCTTCCTTATTCCTAATCCACAGATTACACAGATTACACCGATTTCAGGACAAGTTGGAACACAGGTAACAATAGCAAGTCAAGGATTCGGGGTCAATACCCCTGTAAATATTGCCTTTGGGACAAACCCTGCAATCACATCCTGCATCTCATCCTCCAATGGTTCATTCTTAACAATATTTATTGTTGACACCCAACCTGTTTGCACAAAGGTAATCACAGCTTCATCTGATTCTTGTATAGGAATAGTCTTTGCAACAACCATATTTAAGCTCATTGGAATCCCCAGTCTTTCATTAACAAAGTATGCCCCATCTTCTGCCTTAACCCTTTCAACAATAACATATACCCTAATCTTTACAAACACAGGACAAACCACACTTTCTGACCTCATATTAACCGATACCCTGCCCAATGGCTCTATAGGAGTCTTTACTATTGGCACATTAACCCAAGGCCAATCTGGCTCAGAGACAATTGCCTATTTCATCACAGAGAAAGCAAGCACAACAATAACAAACATTGCTATGATAGAAGGCTTAACCCATTGCCCAGAAGGCTCAATCTCTGCCTCTGCCTCAGCTACAACACATATTGAAGGAAAAGCAATCCTTTACCTTGAAAAACAAGGACCAGAAACAGCAACATCTGGCTCTGTTATAGCCTATACCCTTATCTATGGAAACACTGGAAACTCAAATGCCACAAATATGGTCTTAATAGATACAATACCATCGGGCTTTACCCCAATAGACCCCATAACAAAGGTAATTGGAACACTTACACCAAATGAATGTGGCTCTATGACAATAAGGGGAACAATAACAGCCTATGGCTCAAAGACTCTAATAAACCAGGCAGAGCTAATAGGCTCAACAACCTGCCCAGATGAAACACTAATAGCCTATGCTTCTGCTACAACACATATTGAAGGAAAAGCAATCCTTTACCTTGAAAAACAAGGACCAGAAACAGCAACATCTGGCTCTGTTATAGCCTATACCCTTATCTATGGAAACACTGGAAACTCAAATGCCACAAATATGGTCTTAATAGATACAATACCATCGGGCTTTACCCCAATAGACCCCATAACAAAGGTAATTGGAACACTTACACCAAATGAATGTGGCTCTATGACAATAAGGGGAACAATAACAGCCTATGGCTCAAAGACTCTAATAAACCAGGCAGAGCTAATAGGCTCAACAACCTGCCCAGATGAAACACTAATAGCCTCTTCTTCAGCTACAACACATATTGAAGGAAAAGCAATCCTTTACCTTGAAAAACAAGGAC